>JACCVM010000014.1 GCA_013698135.1 Euzebyaceae bacterium
CGTCGACCACAAGGGTTGGCGCCTCAGCGGCGCTCGGAGGCGCCGGCGGAGAGGGGACGGAGGCGGAACCCCGCCCGTCTGCGGTGCTGGTGAGCACCACCACGGTCAGTCCGCAGCAGACGAGGACTGCGGTCAGGACCACCCCGGCGAGCCGGCGCCTGGCAGGCGGCACGTTCATGTCACGACCTGTCCACTCACAACCCCTCCGCTTGCTCGGACGGCGCCACCATCTCGATGCCCTCAACGACGGCGCGCAGCAGAGCCCCCGCCGCATCGCTGGCTCCCGCGACGCTGACAGTGGAGGTCACACCGCCGGAGCGCCAACGGCGCCGGCTCCGAAGCGCGCCGGGGTCTCCCGCCACCTGGGGCAGGCGTCCCGTTCGTGCGGCCGCCACCACGACCGAAGCCTCACAGGGACACCGTCCCTGCGGCAGGGGGAAACCTCGCGCCTCGACGAAGAAGCTCTCATCCGACGCTCGGCGCACGACGCAACCCTGCGGCCCGACGCCAGGGCACTGCGCCGTGCGCGGCGAGTAGGGCAGTCGCCGCGGGCAGGGCACGGCGTGGCCGAGTGCGTCGGCCGCCGCCTGGCAGCGCAGCAGAAACAGCTCAGTGGGCACGAGGTAGACGCCACCGGCGATCTGCGTGCCCGCAGGCGCCGGCGCCAGCGAGTAGCCCGCTGCAGCGGCAGCGGAGGCGTCGGCAAAGCAGGCAACCGGTCGCCGGCCGTCCGGCGGCGGTTGCGGGTGTGTCGGAGGGTAGAACCGCCGGTCGATGTGCGCGGCGATGGGAGCGGATCCGGGGCAGAACCACCAGCCACTGTTGGCATACTGCAACGGCTCCCGGCCGGCGAGTCCGACGGTGCCCGGCGCTTCCTCGGACACCTCCTGGTCGCGGTCGTTGATGGTGAGGCCCTGCTCGGGATCGGGCCTATCCAGACCGCCCCGCAGCAGCGCGACGAACAGCAACGCGATCACCGCGATCAACGCGGCGCCGACCAGCCGCCGTGACCCTCGGCGTGGATTCCCGGTCTCCCAGTCCGCGCCCGCCATCAGCCCGGTGCCACCGTCAGGGTGCCGAGCCAGCGCCACGGTGACCGGCGCTGCCGCCCGATGTCCCAGTCGTCGGGCATGTCAGCCATTGGCATCGACGTAGGCCAAGTCGCGCACGAGGTGCCGCAGCACGTCGGCGTGTGCGGGGCTGAACCCTTCGATGCTGATCGCGTAGTCGACCCCGCTGCGGCGCCACCGCGTCAGGGTGTGCTCTTCGTGCGGCAACCCACCGGCGTTGGGCAGCCATGGCGGCCCTGGTGGGCAACGCTCGAACTGCGTTGCGGGCTGCTCGGGCGCCGCGGTCCCGACGATGCCGTCGCAGGTCACCAGCGGCGCGGCCGCCTGGTCGTCCGCAGGTGCGGCCGCAACAACGACGTGCGCGTCGCAGCCGTCACACCAGTCGGGGGGCACGGGGAAGCCTCGGGCCTCCATCACGAAGCCTCCGGCGAAGCGGCAGCCCTCGGCCAGGCAGCGGGCACTGCCGCCGGGAGTGGGTAGCCGCGAAGGGCAAGGCACCGCGAAGCCGAGAACCCTTGCGGCCTGCTGGCACACCGCGGGCAGGCCGGTGGGGGTCGGCTCCAGGTAGATGCCGGCGACCAGATCGACGGCAGCGGGCGGCGGCGCAACCTCAAAACCGGCCTCCAGCGCGGCGGGCGCGTCGGCGTAGCAGGCACTCGGGCGCTCCTCGACACCGGGACCCCCTGGGTGCTCTGGCGGGTAGGCCGCCCCGTCGTTGAAGGCGCGCACCGGGAACTCCGCGCTGCAGAACCAACGCTCCCCAGCCTCGTACGGGGCTTGCACCACCAGCTCCAGCTCGCGCTCGCCGACCCGTGCCACCTCGCCGCCGGTGTCCACGGAGAGCCCGGCGCGGTCGCGAAGCAGGATCACGGCCACAATCAACCCGACGATCAGCACCCCCACACCGATTGCCCGCCACGGCGGGCCTTGGCGGTCCCCGACCTCCCAATGCGAGCTCACGCCCCCCATCCTGCGTCACCGGAGCGCACGGCGCGCGCGGCGCTGGCGCGACCCCGTTCGGTGGGCCAGCGCGCCTCGCCTCCGGGAACCGTGTGCATCCAACCGCGCCCGCGGCGGCGCTCGCACACACCTGCCTTGCACCTGCAATCGTGTGCCTCCAACCGCGCCCGCGGCGGCGCCCGTACACGTTCGGTTTGAACTCGCGTGGATGGCCGGGAGTGGCGTGACTGCAACGCGTTCTCACTCACCCGAGCCACTCACCATGATGCGAAGCGCCGTCGTCCGTCGGTCCGCGACGCTGGTCGTCTGCGTCTTCGCACTGTCCGGCCTGCCGGATCCTGGCCTGATGGAGTCAGCGCCCGCCAGTGCGGCCACGGGACGGCAAGCGGCACAGCGTCGTCACCCACCCAAGGGCAAGCCGCTGTACGCCTACCACTGCGGGTAGTCAACAGGCGCCTCGGCCACCGATCCGCGTCCGTCAGCGCGGCTGGCGGGACCCCCGCTAGGCGCCTCGGCCGGTGCGCCCCTGCAACTCCTCGATGCGCCGGGAGGCATCCGCCTTGCTCAGGTTGGCGTCGAACGGCTCGCCGGCCTCCTCGGACAGGGTCTGCAGGTAGGAAGCCTGCGCTCCGGTCATCGGCTCGTCGCCCGTCACCCAGCTGTCGGGGTCCTTGGCGGCGTTCGACGGGGGGTCGGCCTGCTGCTTGATGTTGTCTTCATCGCTCATGCGCCAACGCGTACCCGAACACGCGTTCGCAAAACGCCAGCCCGTACGCTGACGGGCATGGGTGCGGAACTGGACGCTTTCGTCGAGGAGTGCCAGGCGCTGGACGAGACCTTGGCCGGCGTGCCGGCCGAGGCATGGACGCGCCACGCGTTGGGCTCCTGGGACGTCGCCCAACTGGTCGCACATCTGGTGCGGGCCGCGACGCGGGTGGCGACCTATCTTGACACCGAGGTCCACGGCGACCCCGTCGTCGACCGCGTCTCCTACTGGCGGTACGACCACGCCGCCGAAGCGCCCGAGATCGCCCGGCGTGCGGCACTCCAGGCGGCCAAGGTCGACGCGGAAACCCTGCCGGCGTTGTTCACCGAGGGGTGGCGGTCGTCGGCGGAGCGCGCGGCCGAAGTTGGCGACAGCCACGTGCTGCAAACCATCATGGGACCGATGCGCCTCGACGAGTACCTGGCGACGCGGGTGTTGGAACTCGTCGTCCACCACACCGATCTGCGTGCGGCGCTCGACCTGCCGGCGGTGTCAACCATCGCGGCCGCCCGCATCACCATGGACGTCTTAGAGGCGCTGCTGGGCGGGCCGCGGCCACGCAACCTCGGGCGGGCACGCTTCATCCAGGTAGCGACGGGACGATCTCCCAGTGACGACCCCCGCTTCCCGATTCTGCGCTGAGGCCAAGATCCATGCCCGCGCAGCACACCACCGATGTCTGCCACCACCTGCGCTACGTCCGAGCCGGTGGGGTCAGGGTCCAGCCAGCAGGCTGGCCACCCTGGCCTGGACCTCATCGGTGATCGAGCGCGGCGAGCCGACCACGACCGCGCGGTCGTAGCGGTACCCGTTGGCCGTGATCCAGGCGCGGGCGGGGCGCCCACCCGACGGCTTGCGCCCGTCGACCAGCAGCAGCGGCGCGCCGTTGCGGGCCGCGACCGGTCCTGCTGCCATCGCCTCGGGCCAGCTGCGGGCGCTGGCCACGAACAGCGTTCGCGCCGACAGCCCGGCGCGCACGCTGCGGCGCGTGGCGACCACCGAGGTGACGTACGGTCCGTCGCTGCCCAGCCGCCCCGGGGTGGTTCCGGCGGCCCTGGCCGCGGCCCGTGCGGTGGTCTCGGTGATCGACGACCCGACGGCGACGACGGAACCGGGGCGCAGGTCGCGCAGGACCGAGTCCACCGCCGGCTGGACGAAACGGGGGCGAACGAACAGGATCGGCGCCGTGCGGCGGGCGGCGAGCGCCGCCACCGCCTGCATGTCGACCCAGTTGGCGCCCAGGTACACGCGCCGCACGCTGTAGCCGGGATAGGACGCCATCTCGCGGGCGATCTTGGCTGACAGCGCGGCGTAGCTGCCGGCGCTGAGGCGGGCGATGTTGCGCACGCCCGCCGAGCGCAGCCCATCGGTGACCGCCGCCCCGAGGTTCGTCCGGTTGCCGATGAGGTAGGCGTTGACGGCCCCGAT
>JACCVM010000035.1 GCA_013698135.1 Euzebyaceae bacterium
GATGATGGCGAAGCGAGGTGTGGACATGACCCCTCCAGCGGGACTCGAGTCAGTGCACGCGTGGCGTCGCCGCCCGCTGCATACGCAGCCGCGCGGACAGCGCGGCGAGAATCAGACGCCACCAAGGCGGCTGGTGGATGACGATCAGTGGAGGCGACGACGAAGCGGACAGGGCTTGCCGAGCTTCGACGACCTGGCGGAACTGCTCCACCGAACCTCCGTGGTCGGGGTGGCTGTGGCGGGCACGACGGCGGAAGGCAGCTTCAACAACGGCGCGATCGCATGAACTGGGCACACCAAGGATCTGTCGTGCTTGCGCCGTGGTCATTGTCGGCTTCCGTCGCTGTAGTCTGCGTGCTTCATACCCGGCGTCGCGGCCGTTCACGCAAGGCGCCGCAATCCATCGTCACCGTCGAAGCGCCGGTCACCAGCCATAGCCGGTCAGCGCGGGGGCGCCGCCGTCTTTGCCACCGCCGACTGCGACGGAGGAATGGTCCGCCGCCGCGGGCCGGCTCTTCGTGAGGGGCCGCGGCCGGTGACCTCGACCGCTGCACCCTCAGGTGGGATCGAAGCGCGAGAGGGCACCGTCCCGACGGTCGCGGTGGGTAGCCGCAACGACGTCGGATGAGCAATCACATAGGCGAGGCCGAACGCGTACGCCAGCGGTGCGACCATGCAGCGGCTCCCTCGCCTGGGTCCTTGCACCGATTGTGGCACATCATCCAGATCGTGCGTCAGCTCGAGAGGCCGGTGTCCTTGGTCAGGGCACCGAGGAACTCGTGGCAGCGGATCGCGCGCTGGGCGTCCTGCTCCTGGCAGGAGCGGATGAACTCGACGACATCGTCGTGACCTTCGGCGTCTTGCGCGTACTTGTCGTAGAGCTCGGCCGCCTGCAGGGCATGGTACTGGATGCTGACGAGGTCGTAAACGACATCGTCAGCGGGGCTGTGGGTGCTGCCCATGATCGGCTCCTTTGCGTCGCGTGTCGGGATCGGCTGATGTACCCGGCTGCGTGGTGGCCAACCGTTGGGTAGCGGGTGCATCCAGGCCAGCCAAGCGGTCTGGCGCTACCGCTTCGCGAGCTCGGACCCAGGAGGCGTGCCTGCGACGTGGCCGGGTTGGGACAGCCGCGGCAGCAGCGCGACCGCCATGCTCGCCGCGAAGCACGCGCAGGCCAGCGCCTCGACCACTTCTTCGAGACTCTGCTGCAGTCGCTCGGCGGCCAGCGTCATGCGGTTCACGTCGAAGGTGTCGCTGATCACCGCGATGCCGGCCAACGCCACCGCAGCCAAGAACAGGCGGCGAGCCAGCGGGTCGGAGGCCAGCACCGGCCACAGCCACGGCAGGGCGATCAGGCCGGCGACCAGCAGGATCGCCAACAGGTAGTCGCCCGGCGCCCCCCAAGGCAGGCCCACCCCGAAGCCCGCGAGAAAGCCGTCCCGCAGGCGCTCGTGCAAGGCGAAGCGCTCGTCGAACATCAACGCGAAGAAGCCGATGGCGAGCACGCTCCAGCGCCGGACACTGCCGCGGTCCTGGCGTGACAGGGTCGCGTGCGCGGCGGACAGGGCGGCGCAGGTCGCTGCCAGCAGCAGCAGCGCGGCCTGCACGAAGGTCATGGGGGTCTGTTCGGGCGCGAGCCACTCCCAGTAAGTGGGCCAGCGCGCGGCGGCGAGCAGCAGCGCGGCGAAGGGCGCGGCAGCGACCAGCGCGACGGCCGTTCGGCGTCGCAGCCGGTTGACCGTCATGAGGCGGCCACCGGCCCGATCACGTTGCGGGGCCGGCCCCGCGCCAGCGCCACGACGTTGTCGACCCAGGTGTCCAGGCCCTGGTCCAGCGCCTCCTGGGAGTACCAGGCGGTGTGGCCCGTCTCGACGAGGCGGCCTTCGGCCAGCAGCCGGGCGGCCGCAGCCCGGTCGCGTAGCCAGTCGTCGACCGCGTAGCCGGCGACACGGCGCTGGCGGACGGCCGTGACGATGGCAGCCTCGTCCACGAGCTGCGCGCGGGACGTGTTGATCACGACGGCCTCAGGTTGCAGCAGGGCGATCCGGGCTTCGGTCAGCAGTGGGCCGGCGCCGAAGGTCGTGGGCGCGTGCAGGCTGACGACGTCCACGCGCGACAGCAGCTCGTCAAGGCTGCAGCGGGTCACGTCAGCCATGTCGTGGTCGCGGGGGTCGCAGCCGAACACGCGCATCCCGAGGGCCTGACCCAACGCAGCGACCCGAGAGCCGATCCGTCCCAGCCCGATCACACCCAGCGAGCGGCCGCTCACCTGCCACCCGCGCACCGACGTGCTCTCCGGCACCCGCCCCAGCCCCCGGTCCCGACTCAGGTGCAGTCGCCGCGCCAGCGTCAGCAGCAGGCCGATGGTGTGCTCGGCGACCGACACCCCCGAGTAGTCGGGCAGGTGCGCCAGGGTGATGCCACGCCGGTGCATCGCCCGCAGATCCACGAAGTCGACGCCGGTGGCGAAGACCGCCACCCCGCGCACGCTCACCGGCAACGCCCCGATCACGTCGCTGGACAGCCTCGGCACGGCCCGGGGGGTCACGCCCGCGAGCTCGGCGCCCTCCAGCAGCGTGGCCAGATCGGCCGGAGTCAAGGCAGCGGTCGCGGTGTGAAACCTCGTGTCCCCGGCCCCTTGCAGGCGCGCCACTTGCGCCGAGTTGAAGGTGGCCTTGCCGGTAGCCGTCACCATGGTGATCCGCGGACTCAATCCAATCCCCTTTTTGCCGTCGCGACCGTCGCGACCCTCGCGGCCCTCGTGCGGCGGCGGAGACTAGAGCCTGCGTATGAATCGAGCATGAGAGGGCTAGTGCCGGTAGCGTGAGAACCTCGGACCTGCAGAAGCGGAGATACCAGTGCTCATCTTGGCCATCATCATCATCGCGTTGCTCGGCGGCTTCCTCGGGGGTTTGCTGGAGTTCGCGTTCTGGGCCATCCTCCTCATGGCCGTGGCCGGAGCCCTGCTCGGCTACTTCCTCTTCAAGGCCGTCACCGGCCGGCAATCCTGACCGGGTCAGCCCGTGGTGGCGAGAATGACATCGACGGTGCCTTGCGGGCGGTGCCAGTGCGGAAAATGGCCGCTGTCTTCAAACCACTCGAGGCGTGCGCCGGGAAACAACTGGGTGGCGCATCGGGCCTGACGAGGAAAGGTGAGGCGGTCCTTGCGCCCCCAGCCGATCACCACGGGACCGGACATGGAGGCTGTCGGCGCGCCCTGCTGCGGGGCGCCGTGGACCAAGTCGTGCGCGACCGCGTCGAATGAAGGTGACTGCGCCCAGCTGCGCAGCTCCTGCCGCGCAAGGTCGGCGTCCACGGCCCAGGGACGGGCCGACAGCTGGGTCAGCAGCAGGGTGCGGGTGACTGGGTTCGCGGTAAACAGCCGCATCACCGGTTGCAGCAGGCGCACCAGTCGGATCGACAGGCCGAGGGTGACGCGAAAGAACTGCAACTCGGCAGGACTCCAGAACCCCCCCGGGTCCAGCGCCACCGCCGTGCCACCCACACCTCGCCGGGCGAGCTCGAGCACAAGCCGTGCGCCCATGGAGCTGCCGACCATGTCGATGCCGGACAGCTTGTGGTCGTCGAGGAAGCCAGCCACGGCATCGGCCAGTGTGGCGATGGACACCTCGCCGCCCAGCGGTGGCGTCTGACCGAAGCCGGGCAGATCGATGGCGACCACTTGTGGCAAGGCCCTGCGAGGACTCACGGTGAGGCAATGGATGCTGGAGTCGACGACGGCGTGATGCGGGTGGAGATGCGTTGACGCGAGCCCGCCCGATCCTGGACGGTTCAAGACAGCGTGATGGGGGGCACCCACCGGGGATGCACATATCCAGCCGCCCCGTCCGCCGGCAGTCGGCGTCCGAACGGGAACGCATCGCCGAAGCGGTCGCCACGCGGCTCGACAAGCCGTTGACCGTCGCGGGGATCATCTTGGCGCTGGTCGTCCTGGCCGACACCACCACGGCGATGACTGGTCGGTTACAGCTCGCGTTCGACGTCGTCGGCTGGCTGCTGTGGCCCCTGTTCGTCGTCGAGTTCGGGGCACGGATGGTGATCGCACCGTCGACGCGGACGTTCCTGCGGCGCAACTGGTGGCAGCTGATCTTCCTCGCCCTGCCGTTCCTGCGGTTCATGCGCCCGCTGGCACGATTGAGACTGCCGCGGCTGGGGCGGGTGGTTTCCTCGGCGGTGCGGACCTCTCGCACCGCGACGCGCAAGCTGTCCGGCCGGGTGACCTGGCTTGCCGCCCTCACGCTGATCGTGGTGCTGTCCGCCAGCCAGATCGCGCACGCCTACGGCGACTACGACTCGTACGGCAGGGCGTTGCATGACACGGCGCTGTCCGCCATCACCGGCGAACCGCTCGGCCAGGACGCCGCTGTCGTGCAAGTGCTGGAAATCGTGTTGGCGCTGTACTCCGTCGTCGTGTTCGCCGCCCTCGCCGGGTCGCTTGGCGCCTTCTTCCTGGAGCGGCGCGTCGATGACGAGGCGTAGGTCGTGGGTCCGTCGACAGCAGCGGCTCACAGCGCCATTGGCGGTAGGGCCGTGCCGCAGTGCTGACGATTGTGAGGACCCCGCGGTGGGGCACGCTGCTGGGCCATGAGCGTGAGCCTGCGGTTTCGAGAACGTCGTTGAGCGCCGGCCGCAGCTCGTGGTCGTCCCAGCGGCTCGCATTCCCTTCTGCAGCGAAGCGATAGGTCACAAGATCATGGCGGTGGGCACCACGGCAGCAAGGCGGCGTTGGCGACGGCGGCGCTCGGGGCGCTGGGCATCGTCTACGGCGACATCGGCACCAGCCCGTTGTATGCCATGCGCGAGACCTTCCGCGGCCACGGTCACAGCATTGTGGTGGCTCCCGACAACGTCCTCGGGGTGCTCTCGCTCATCTTCTGGTCGCTGGTGATCATCATCAGCATCAAGTATTTGGTCTTCGTGATGCGCACCGACAACGACGGCGAGGGCGGCATCCTGGCGCTGACCTCCCTCATTCGTCCCCGGGGGGGCGGCCACTGGGCACTTGTTCTGCTGGGCCTGTTCGGCACCGCGTTGCCGTACGGCGACGGGATGATCACCCCTGCCATCTCGGTGCTGGCCGCGGTGGAGGGCACCGAGATCGCGTCGCCGGCGCTGGCCGACTTCGTGGTCCCGGCAGCGGTGGTGATCAACGTCGCGCTGTTCGCCCTTCAGCAACGCGGCACTGCCACCATCGGCAAGCTGTTCGGGCCGATCATGCTGGCGTGGTTCGCGGTGCTGGCCATCCTCGGGATCGGCCAGATCGTGGCTGAACCTGCCGTCCTCCGTGCCGCCAACCCGCTGTACGGGGTGCGGTTCTTCATCGAGAACGGGTTCCAGGCTTTCCTCGCGCTTGGCTCGGTGTTCCTGGGTGGTCACCGGTGGCGAGGCGCTCTATGCCGACACGGGCCATTTCGGGAAACGGCCCATCCAGGTCGGCTGGTACGCGTTCGCGCCGCTGCGATGGAGTCTCCTTTCTACCGGCTCGCCCCCGAGCGGGGCGTGCTGCCCCTGGTGGTCTTGGCAACGGTCGCGACGGTGATCGCGTCACAGGCGCTGATCTCGGGCGTCTTCTCGCTCACCATGCAGGCCATACAGATGGGCTTCGCACCGCGGATGCGAATTGTGGGTCCTTTGTAGCTTCTGTAGGTCGTGATTGATGTCACTTCTCGTGTGGGAGCAGCAAGGTGAGGGGGCCGCAGGACAGCATCACGATCGCGGCGGCGGCTTTGGCGGAGTGGAATCCGAACGCGCGGCGGGTGATAAGCCGCACGCGGTTGTTCAGTCCCTCTACACGTGCGTTGGTGAGGTCGAGGCGGACGGCGGCGAGGATGCCGTCGCGGTGCGCGCGGATGGTGCGGGCGAGGCGGACGAACCCGGGGATGCGGCTGCGTTGCGCCCAGGCGCACCAGCGGTCCA
>JACCVM010000051.1 GCA_013698135.1 Euzebyaceae bacterium
ATCCACGACACGCTGGACGAGGCCCTCCAGGACACCGAGTGATGGATGGCGTCGAGTTACGGTTGCCGCCCGACGTCGCCTATGTCGGCCTCGCGCGGCTCGTCGTCACTGTCGCCGCCCGTTCGGCGGGCCTACCGGACGAACGCATCGAGGACTTGAAGATCGCGGTCAGCGAAGCCGTGGCCAACGCCATCAAGTCGCACGTCCGGCACGCCGTCTCCGCCCCGATCCGACTCATCTTCGGTACCTCCAATCCGGGCTTCTTCGCCGTCAGCGTCACCGACGCCGGCAGCGGTTTCGACCCCACCCCTCCCGAGGACAGCGCGGCGCGGAACTGGGCGGCCGAGAGTGGGCTCGGCGTCACGCTGATCAGGGGCATGGCCGACGCCGTCGACTTCTGCCGCGACGGGGGGATGGTCGTGCAGATGCGATTCTCGCTGACACAGAACGGGATCGATGCGCGACCGCCTTGCGCTACTTGAGTGCGCTCGATCTCGCATCGTCCCGACCTGCTGCCGGGCGCGTATGGGGTGTGGTGGATGACCGTCTAGCATTCGCAGGCGAGATGGCCTCAGGAACGATCCGCGACCGCATCAGCGCCACGGTTGCGCGCTACGATGCCGTCGCCGCCGAGTACCAGGAGGCTAGGCGCCAGCACCGGCCCCTGGATGCGATCCGCAAGTTCGCAGCGCTGGCGGGGCGAGGCACGATCGTGCTCGACCCGGCGTGCGGTCCGGCGCTCGACGTCAGGCTGCTGCGTGACGCTGGACTGACCGTCGTCGCCGGTGACCGTTCCCACGAGTCGATGCGCATGGGAAAGCTGCTGTTTCCCAAGGGTGCGCTGGCGCGGTGGGACTTTCGCCGCCTACCCTTCGCTGACGACGCCTTCGACGGGGTGTGGGCGCCAGCGGCCCTGCAGCACCTTCCGCGGGGACAGATCCGCGCTGGCCTGGCAGAGCTGCGCCGGGTGCAGCGCCGAGGGCCGATGTTTCTGACGTTCCGCGAGGGGACCGGCGACCTCGAGGCGGTCGAGGACCCGCCCGCGGGCACGGTCTACGCCACCCCCGTGCTCGGCGAGGAGTTGTATGCCCTGCTGGTGGCCGCCGGCTACGACGAGGTGGAGATCGAGGCGCGGCCCGACCCGCTCGGGCGCACCAGCGTCACCTGGGTCTACGGCTGGGGCCGCCTGCCAGGGGACGGCGGCTGACCCGGCTCGCCCGCTGACGGTTGGCCGGGGGCGCTACAACGACCATCCCGGAAGGTCGCGCCCCGCCAGCTCGCGAAGGCGGTCAGCGTCGTCTTGCAGCGCCTCCACCAATCGCGAAGCCAGCCGTTGATCCAGTTGCGTCTCGTGCTCGGTGCTCCATGCCTGCAGGTCGCCGGTGGGGCCGATGATGGCGGTACTGGGAGATCGCGCGCTCCCGCACTTCAATCGCCCCGATCACGACCAGGTTGGGCAACGCCCCCGCCGCCGAGCTCACGGTGCCCAAACGCTTCAGAACGCCACGAAAGCCGAGGCGAAGATCAGCGACACGATCGTCATGACCTTGACGAGGATGTTCATCGCGGGCCCGGAGGTGTCCTTGAAGGGATCGCCGACGGTGTCGCCCACCACGGCGGCCTTGTGCGGCTCGGAGCCCTTGCCGCCATGGTGCCCGGCCTCGATGTACTTCTTGGCGTTGTCCCAGGCACCGCCGGAGTTGGCCATGAAGATGGCCAGGGCGAAGCCCGACACCAGCGCCCCGGCCAGGAAGCCACCGAGCGCGTCGACGGAGATGAAGCCGATGACCAGTGGCACGACGATGGCAAGGCCGCCCGGAAGCAGCATCTCCTTCAACGCCGCCGAGGTGGAGATGTCCACGCAACGCGCGTAGTCGGCGACCGCCCCCTCGCGGCCCTCTCGCAGTCCCGGGATCTCACGGAACTGACGGCGAACCTCGGAGATCATCTGATTGGCGGCCCGCCCCACGGCGTCGATGGTCAGCGCCGAGAACAGGAACGGCAGCATCGCGCCGAGGAACAGCCCGGAGAACACGGGAACTTCGCCGAGGTCCAGCGAGATCTGCCCGCCGGCCGCCTGCACCGCCTGCTCGAAGGCCTTGAACAACGCCAACGCGGTGACCGCCGCAGAGCCGATCGCGAAGCCCTTGGCCACCGCCGCCGTGGTGTTGCCCAGCGAGTCGAGGCTGTCGGTGACCTCTCGGACCTCCGGCGGGAGGTGGGCCATCTCGGCGATCCCCCCGGCGTTGTCGGCGATGGGACCGTACGCGTCGACCGAAACCACGACACCGGTGGTCGCGAGCATGCCGATGGCGGCCAGCGCGATGCCGTAGATGCCGGTCAACGGGTCGCTGGGGTCGGCGTAGTCCGCGGCGGTGTAGGCGACGCCGATGGCGATGACCACCAGCACGACCGCTGAGGCGACCGACAGCATCCCGGCGGAGATGCCCGCCAGGATCGTGGTCGCCGACCCGGTCTCCGACGCCGCGGCGATGCGCCGCACCGGCTTGTACTGGTCGGAGGTGTAGCGCTCGGAGACGAACCCGATCCCTGTGCCGACCAGCAGGCCGGCGACCACGGCGACGGGAAAGCCCCACCAGTTTTCCACCGCGTTCCCGAAGAACAGGTAGCCGGAGACGAACGCGAACACCACGGTCAGGCCCGCCGCCACGTTGGTGCCGCGGTGCAGCGCTCGAGCCAGGTCCTTGCGGCTGGCGTCGGCCTTGGTCTTTACGGTGAAGGCGCCGACGATCGAGGCGATCATCCCCAACGCGCCGATGGCCAGGGGGTAGAGCAGGCCGGACTCCTGCAGCGGTCCGGAGAAGGCGAAGGCGGCCAGGGCGATCGGCGCGATGATGGCGCCGGCGTAGGACTCGAACAGGTCGGCACCCATCCCCGCCACGTCCCCGACGTTGTCGCCAACGTTGTCGGCGATGGTCGCCGGGTTGCGTGGGTCGTCCTCGGGAATGCCGGCCTCGACCTTGCCGACGAGATCGGCGCCGACATCGGCGGCCTTGGTGTAGATACCGCCTCCCACCCGGCTGAACAGCGCGATGGAGCTGGCACCGAGGCCGAAGGCCGTCACCACTTCGAACGCCTGGTCGACCGCGAGGAATTCCACGAACAGCAGGTAGGCGATCGACAGGCCAAGCAGGGCCAGGCCGGCCACCGTGAAGCCCATCACCGCGCCCCCTCGGAAGGCCAGCGGCAGGGCGCGCTGCGGTCCCGACCGCGCCGCCTCGGTGGTCCTCGCGTTGGCCAGTGTGGCGATCGTCATGCCGACGAAGCCGGCCAGCCCTGACAGGAAGGCGCCGGACACGTAGGCGATGGCGCCCCACGGCCGCCCGTACGGCAGGAAGATCGCGATCAGCGCGGTCATCAGGACCACGAAGCCGAGGACCGCGGTGTACTCGCGCCGCAGGAACGCCCGCGAGCCCTGCTGGATCGCGGTCATCAGCTCGACCATCCGCTCGTTGCCGGGCGACGCGGACTTGACGGCGCCGTAGAAGTAGCCGGCCAGCGACAAGCCGAGCAGCGCAGCCACGGCGGACACGTATGGGGTTGCGGCCATCAGTACTCCACGTCGGGTGAATGGTCGGCGAACAGCAGGAACCGACCCTGCGCTGGCGCGAACATCACCAGCGGGGCCGGAAGTGCGCCGGACCTTAGCAAGGCGCGATACCGGCTGCCAGACAACTCAGCGGGTAGCCGGCTCTGGCGCCGGTGGTGTGGCCCTGACCGCGTCGCGTGCGGCGCCCGGCGAGTGCAGTTGCACGACCAGGATGCCGGCGGCGGCCACGCCCAGCGCCACGATCCGCACTCCGGTGAGCCGCTCACCCAGGAACACCCAGGCCAGCCCGGCGATCTGGATCAGCATGGTGTTGTTGATCACGCTGGACTGGACAGCGGACAGCCGCCGCAGCGTGTGGTTCCATAGCGTGAAGGCCAGCGCCGTGTTCACCACCGCCAGCCAGCCGACGAGCACCATGGCCCGGGCCGACAGGCGCGGCAGTCCCTCCACCCCCAGCCCGACCGCGAGCAGCGCGACCGCTCCCACGCCCATCGACACCGTCGTCACGACCAGCGGGTGCAGGTCCAGGCGGCGGTTGGTGGCGCGTCCGAGCAGCGCCGCCGCCGCGTTTGCTCCCAGGCACACGAACGCGACGACCAGTCCGGCCGGCTGGCTGGCCGCAAGGCCCTGGCCCCAGAAGTACAAGCCGACCCCGACGGCGTAGACCCCGATCCCTGACCACTGGCCCCGGCTGGGTGGCTCGGCCAGCAACGCCCCGCCGGCCACCGCCACGACCGCCGGCGTGGCGGACAGCACCAGGCTGAGCATGTTGGCCGGCAGCAGCTCCAAAGCCAGGAACTGAGCCCCCTGCGTGACGGTGATGAACACCAGCCCCAGCAGCCCAAGGTCAATCCAGCGGGAGCGCGACAAGCCGCGCAGCGCCGAGCGGTGCACGCCGCTGGCCGCCACCACGGCGGCCAGGCACGCGGCCGCCACTGCGTAGCGCAGGCTGGCGAACGTCAGCGGGGCCAGGTCAGCGGCCAGGCCGAGCTTGATCAACACCCACGAGCTTGACCACAGCACCGTAACGAACAGCGCCTGCAGCGCCGGGATGGCTGCGTTCGTCATCATCGGCAGGCTAGCCACCGGCAGCCGGACGGGGCCGACGGCGGTCACAGCGTTGCTAACATACGCGTCCCCCGACCCCGTCCCCCGTCCCCCGACCCAGGAGCCGCAGCCCATGCGTCTGGGCATCGATCTCGACGGTGTCGTCGCCGACTTCAACCGCGGCTGGATGGACCGTTACAACCAGCACTTCGCCGGCGAGCTGCACCCGGATCAGGTCCTGTCGTGGGACGGTCTCGTGCCGATCACGCACTTCGCCGACATGGAGGAGTTTTGGACCTGGGCGCAGGACGGTCCGGCCAGCATCTTCCGTGACCTGCCGTGCTACGAGGGTGCCTGCGACTCCCTGCGACGGCTCAGCAAGGACCATCGGGTGGTGGTGATCAGCTCAAAGTTCGACTGGGCGATCCCCGACACCCTGGAATGGATCGCCGAGCACCGCGTGCCCGCCCGGGAGATCCACTTCGTGTGGGACAAGACGGCGGTGGAGTGCGACGTGTACCTGGAGGACGCCCCTCACAACCTCGAGGCGCTCGCGCGCGTCCGCGCCGACAAGGTCGTGTGCCGCTTCGTGCGTCCTTGGAACGACCCGGTGCCGGGCACGATCGATGTGGCCTCCTGGGAGGAGTTCGTCGAGGTCGTGCGCCGCGTGGGGTCCCGCGACGTCGCCTCGGGCTGAGCGGGGGGTTCCCGCGCCGGCTGCCGATTTGTCACAATGGCCCCGCGCCCAGATGCGCCGGGGACCGCAGCACGCGAGCGCAAGGATGATGATGAGACGTCACTTCCACACGATGCTGGCGGTCGCGTTGCTGGCGCTGGCCGCAGCCTGCGGTGGCGACAGCGAGCCGGCGGCGCAGCCCCCGACTGCGGGCGGGACGGGCAGCGAGCAGGCCGCCGGCGACGAGCGGGCCGACTGGCCCGACCGGATCGTGCTCGGTCTGGTGCCCTCGCGCGAGGCCGACGTGCTGATCGAGAACGCCCAGCCGCTGGCCGACGCGCTCGCCGAGCGCCTCGACATCGAGGTCGAAAGCTTCGTGCCGCAGGACTACACGGGGCTGACCGAGGCGATGGCCACCGGGCAGGCCGACATCGGTGCGTTCGGCCCCCTGGCCATCGTGCGCGCGCAGGAGCGGGCGGGCGTGGAGTTCATTGCGCAGTCGGAGCGCTTCGGCAGCGCGACCTACCACACCCAGTACATGACGAACGCCCCCGACAAGTACTGCTCCGACGAGCCTGTGGCTGACGACGACGGGTACCTGTCGTGCAACGGAACCGCCGAGGCTGACGAGGGACCGGTCGGCGAGGACGTCATCGCGCAGATCGACGGCACGCTGGCCTACGTGGACCCGAGCTCGGCGTCGGGCTATCTCATCCCCGCCCTGCAGATGCAGCAGGCCGGCATCGACCTGAGCAGCCTTGACACCATTTTCGCCGGCGGCCACGACAGCTCGGCCATCGCCGTCTACAACGGCGACGTCGAGGTCGGGCTCAGCTTCGACGACGCACGGACCACCGTGGCCGAAGAGTTCCCCGACATCGGCGAGCAGGTGGTGGTGTTCGCCTACTCCGCCGAGATCCCCAACGACGGGTTCACCGTCCGCGGCGATCTGCCCGAGAGCCTGAAGACGGCGATCACCGACGCGCTGCTGGAGTACGCCGGGACCGAGGAGGGCACCGAGGTGCTGCAGTCGATCTACGAGATCGACGCGTTGCTTCCGGCCGACGACGCCGCGCTGGACGTGGTGCGCGAGGCGGACGCGGAGCTGGGCGACCTGATCGAGGACGAGGGTTAGCTGGGCAGGTGTGACGGCCCGGTCACCGGCGCACGGCGCGGCATGATCAAGTTCTGCAACGCCTCGGTCACCTACCCGGGTGGCGTCGAGGCGCTCCGCGAGGTCGATGTCGAGATCCCCGCCGGGCAGCTGGTGGTCGTCGTCGGCCTGTCCGGTGCCGGCAAGTCGACGCTGGTCCGCGCGATCAACGGCTTGGTGCCGTTGACCGGCGGATCGGTCACCGTCGACGATCGTGACGTGTCGGGCGCCGGCCGCGCACAGCTGCGGGCCTTGCGCGCCGACATCGGCATGATCTTCCAGACCTTCAACCTAGTGAACCGCACTACGGTGCTCAACAACGTGCTGATGGGCCGCCTGCACCGGACCCCGCGATGGCGCGCGCTGCTCGGCTGGTACCGGCCGGACGACGTGGAGCTGGCGATGCGCAGCCTGGAACGCGTCGAGATCGTGGGCAAGGCGTACACCCGGGCCGCCAACCTGTCGGGCGGCCAGCAGCAGCGGGTCGGGATCGCACGCGCGCTGGCTCAGGAGCCCAAGGTGATCCTGGCCGACGAGCCAGTGGCGTCGCTGGACCCGCCTACCTCGCATGTGGTGATGCGCGACCTGCAGCGGATCAACCGCGACCTCGGCATCACCACCGTGGTCAACCTGCACTTCCTTGACCTCGCCCGCCGCTACGCCGACCGCATCATCGGCCTGCGCGATGGCCGGGTCGTGTTCGACGGCGATGGCGCGGCGGCCGACGAGGGCGTGTTCCGCGACATCTACGGCCGCTCGCTGACCGCCGACGACGTGCTGGAAGCCAAGGCCCAGCTGTGACCGCCCCGGCCGGGGCGCGCCCGGCGAAGCCCCGACCGGGCTGGGGGCTGGTGGCCGGGCTGGTGGGGTTCGCCGCACTGACCTGGTGGGCCGGCGGGGCCCGCTACGGCATCGGCTTCTCGGTCGCCGAGATGATCGACAACGCGCGCCGCGCCCGCAGGATCGTGTCGGACTTCTTCAACCCCGATTGGAACTTCGCGCCGGCCACCGTGGCGCCGTTCGTCGAGACGCTGCAGATGGCGATTCTGGCCGCCGTCATCGGCTGCGGCGCCGCCCTGATCGTCGCCTTCCTGGCGTCCAGGCTCACCACCCCCAACAACCCCGTGTACCTGGTGGACAAGGGTGGGCTGAACGTGCTGCGGGCGCTGCCCGACCTGCTGTACGCGCTGGTGTTCGTGGCCGCCTTCTCGATCGGGCCGCTGGGCGGGATCCTCGCGCTGATCATGTTTAACGTCGGCGTGGTGGCCAAGCTGTTGTCGGAGACCGTCGACGGGGTCGACACCGGACCGGTCGAGGCGGCGCAGGCTGCCGGCGCCGGGCGGCTGCAGACCGTGCGGACCGCGGTGTTCCCCCAGGTGCTGCCCAACTACCTCGCGTACTCGCTGTACGCCTTCGAGCTGAACCTGCGCGCCTCCACCGTCATCGGCTACGTCGGCGCCGGCGGCATCGGCCAGCTGGTCCAGACGCAGGTCGCCCGCTTCGCCTATGGCCGGGTGACGGTCATCATCGTCGAGATCTTCGTGATCGTCTTCGTCATCGAGAGCATCTCGATCGCGCTGCGCCGACGGCTGGTGTGAGGCGGTGAGACGATGGCCCAGGCCAGCACCGACCCGCTGACCGCACCGCGCACCCGCCCCGGCACCGCCAGGCCGCGACCGCCTCGCCGCCCGCTGCGCATGGCCTTGTGGCTGGCGGTCACCGGCGCGGTGCTGTGGGCGGCCCTGGGCGTCGATGTGGACCTGTCGGACCTGCTGGTGGGCCCGGGCCGGCTGCTGTCCATCGCGGGGCTGATGTTCACCCCGCCCGACTGGGCCTACGCCGGCCGCGCCTTCGAAGGCATGCTCGAGTCGATTCAGATCGCCTGGATCGGTACGCTGCTCGGCGCCGTGTTCAGCCTGCCACTGGGCTTCCTGGCCGCCAAGAACGTCACCGCGGCCACCGGCTCGACGGTGGCCCGCCAGGTGCTCAACGGTATCCGCGCAGTCCCCGAGCTGATCCTGGCGATCGCCTTCGTGCCGATCCTCGGGCTGGGGGCGTTCGCCGGCACGATGGCGATCGGGCTGCACTCGATCGGCACGCTGGGCAAGCTGACCGCCGAGGTGATCGAGGGGATCGACGCCGGACCCGTGGAAGCCGCCAGGGCCACCGGCGCGAGCACCAGCGCGGTGATGCGCTGGGGCGTGCTGCCGCAGGTGCTGCCGGACGTGGTCGCCTTCTGGCTGTACCGCTTCGAGATCAACCTGCGCACGTCGGCGATCCTCGGTCTGGTGGGGGCTGGCGGCGTCGGCGGGATCCTGCAGAACACCCTGCAGTACCGGCGCTGGGACAAGGCCGGCATGACGATCCTGGTGATCGTGGCGGCCACGGTGGCCATCGATGCGGTCTCGTCGCGCATCCGCCGCCGGATCATTGCCGGGCCCGATCGCGCGGTCGTCGTCGCCCCGGTCGAGGCGACATGACAGCCAAGGCGTTCGTTCGCCGCGACCGCCGGTTGCGCGAGGACGCCGAGGCGGCCCTGGCGCCCGCGGCGACGCGCTCGACGGGCTCGCGCGGCCGGGAGCGTGCCGAGCCCTCCGACGCGTTCCGCACCGCCTTCGAGCGGGACCGCGACCGCATCCTGCACTCCAAGGCCTTCCGGCGGTTGAAGCACAAGACGCAGGTGTTCATCAACCCGGAGGGCGATCACTACGTCACCCGCCTCACCCACACCTTGCAGGTCACCCAGATCGCCCGCGCCCTGGCCGGCGGCCTGGGGCTGAACGAGCCGCTGGCCGAGGCGATCGCCCTGGGCCACGACGTCGGCCACACCCCCTTCGGCCATACCGGTGAGGAGGCGCTCGCCCCGTACTTCCCCCAGGGCTGGCACCACGCTGTACAGGGGGTGCGGATCCTCACCACGCTGGAGGACCTCAACCTGACGTGGGAGACGCGCGACGGTATCCGCGCGCACACCTGGAAGATCACCCCGCCGCCGACAACGCCCGAGGGCCACTGCGTTCGCTTCGCCGACCGTATCGCCTACCTGTCCCACGACGCGCTCGACGCCATCCGCGCGGGCATGGTGACCGTGGCGGACTTCCCTGCCGCGACCCGAGACCACCTCGGTGAGCCCGGCCGCCAGTGGATCGGACGCCTGATCCAGGCGGTCCTCGACCACAGCCTGGCCGCTGGCCGGGTGGAGATGGACCCGCAGCTGCTGGCCGTCATGCACGAGTTGCGTGACTTCATGTTCGCCCGGGTTTACCTGTCGGACTACAACGAGTCGCGGCGCCAGGCGGCGATCACCGTCGTGCGCCAGCTGATGGACTACCACCTGGCGCACCCAGACGAGATGCCCGCCACCTACCGGGACAACGACGCGGCTCTGGTCACCCAGGTCGCCGACTACGTGGCGGGGATGACCGACCGCTACGCGCTCGCGATGCACGACCGGCTGTTCCGCCCGGTCCTGTTCGACGTCCCGAGACAGGCGCTGTAGCCGGCTCAGCCGCGCAGGGCAGCCTGGCGCCGGCGCTCGATGCGCCCCACGAGCACCCACATCTCCAGCGGCAGCTTGTGATGGTGGATCGCCAGCGGCGCGCGACTGGCGGCGGCCTCGATGCGACCCTCGATGCGGCGCCGCAGCGAGCAACGCGCCAGCACCGGCTGGGGCTCGTGCAGGTAGATGCCGATCAACGCCTTGGCCGCCCGTCCGCGCCCGACCTCATCGATCTGGACGGCGCGTACCTCGTCCCAGGCCACGTACCCGACGCCCGGCAGGTGCAGCCCGCTGCGGTCGTAGCCCACGAGTGGCTCGCGGCGCACCAGGTGCAACAGGTTGCGGAATGCCATGGCCGCCCACAGCGTTGCCAACGATGACCACGCGATGACCCAGACGGCATCGCCGCGGGACAGGCCATCGGACACGAACAGCGCCACGATGGTGGCCGCGAACACCGCCCCGCCGGCGGCGGCAGCGGCGGTCAGGGCGAGCTTCCAGGGCACGGGACGGACGACCTCGCCACCCCGTGCTTCCACCTTGGCCCAGTCCGCAGACGCCACGGCGTCCATGTTGCCACCCGAAGTCCGGCGAGTACTGTGAGAGAGCAATGGCCAAGAACCTGGTGATCGTCGAGTCGCCCACGAAGGCCAAGACGATCGAGAAGTACCTTGGGCCCGACTACCGGGTCCTGGCCTCCTATGGCCACGTGCGGGATCTGCCGCGTAGCGACTTCGCCATCGACATCAACGGCGACGCCGCGCTGCTGCGCTACGAGATCCCCAAGTCGTCCAGCAAGCACGTCAGCGCCATCCGCAAGGAAGCCAAGCTCGCCGACCACGTGTTCCTCGCCACCGACCTGGACCGCGAGGGCGAGGCGATCGCCTGGCACGTCGCCGAGGTTGCGGGCGTGGACACCAGCGACTCCAACCGCGTGGTGTTCGCCGAGATCACCCGCGACGCGATCCTGGCGGCGTTCGCCGCGCCACGGCGCATCGCCGGGCATCTCGTCGACGCGCAGCAGGCCCGTCGCGCGGTCGACCGGATCGTGGGCTATCGCCTGTCGCCGACGCTGTGGCGCAATGTGGCCAGCGGCATCTCCGCGGGCCGCGTCCAGTCAGTCGCCCTGCGGCTGATCTGCGACCGCGAGGACGAGATCCGCGGCTTCACCGCGCAGGAATACTGGTCGCTGCACGGCGACTTCCGCCGTGATGCCGAGCCGTTCGCCGCTGAGCTGTTGAGCGCCGACGGGCTGCGCGTGACCAATCCCAAGACGCTGTCGGAGCGCGCCGAGAAGGGCACCGAGGGGCGCTACCTGCTGATCGGCGACGCCGAGCAGGCGGCGGCGCTGGCCGACCGCAGCCGTCAGGTCCGTGTCTGGACGGTCACCGACGTCACCCGGCGCGAGATCAAGCGCAGCCCCTCTCCGCCGTTCACGACGTCGACCCTGCAGCAGGAGGCCGAGCGCAAGCTCGGCTTTTCCGCCAGCCGCACCATGCGAGTGGCGCAGCAGCTGTACGAGGGCATCAACGTCGGTAACGAGACCGTCGGGCTGATCACCTACATGCGCACCGACTCGGTGAACGTGGCCGACTCGGCGTTGGCAGAGCTGTCCCAGGTGGTCGCCGAACGCCACGGCGACAAGTACACGCTGGACAAGCCACGCCGCTATCGCGGCAAGACCAAGGGTGCGCAGGAGGCTCACGAGGCGATCCGTCCCACCAGCGCCTGGCGACTTCCGGGGTCGCTGGTCCGCCGCCTCGACCGCGATCAGCACGCGCTGTACGAGCTGATCTGGAAGCGCACCGTCGCCACCCAGATGACGCCGGCGGTCTTCGACTCGCTGCGCGCGGACTTGGTCGGGACCGACGCAGGCCACGCCGAGCTGCGCTACAGGGCCACCGGCCAGGTCCTGCGCTTCGACGGCTTCATGGCCCTGTACATCGAGGGCAGCGATGACGACGAGGAGGGCCAGGGCACCCTCGCCGGCCTTCCGAATCTGGAGGACGGGCAGCAGCTGGTGCTGACCGACGTGCGCGGCGAGCAGCACTTCACGACACCGCCGCCCCGCTTCACGGGCTCCAGCCTGGTCAAGGTGCTCGAGTCCGAAGGCATCGGCCGCCCGTCGACCTACGCCTCCATCATCCAAGTGCTGATCAGCCGCGAATACGTGCGCCTGGAGCAACGCCGCTTCTTTCCCTCCCCGCTGGGTGAGGTCGTCGTGGCGTACCTCAAGCAGCACTTCGCCGAGGTCGTCGACGTGTCGTTCACGGCCAACATGGAGGCCGAGCTCGACGAGATCGCCGAGGGCAACGAGGCGTGGGGTCCGGTCGTGGGCCAGTTCCTCGCCGAGGTGGACGACTGGATCGCCGAGCGCAAGCCCGAGCGGCCTCGCATCCCCATCGAGGGCGCGGCCTGCCCCCAGTGCGGCGAGGCGATGGAAAAGGTGTTCTCGGGCAAGTCACGCCAGTGGTTCGCCTCCTGCCACCGCTGGCCCGACTGCAAGGGGACCATGCCGCTGGACGTCTACGGCAACGTCACCACGGTCGAACAGCTGCATCCCGACGACAGCGTCGCCTGCCCCGAGTGCGGCAAGGGCATGATCCGTCGTGACGGTCGCTACGGGCCGTTCTACGGCTGCCAGGACTACCCGAATTGCAAGGGCATCATCAACGTCGAGAAGCGCATCGGCTTTGCCTGCCCGAAGTGCAAGCAGGGTGAGGGTGGCGCGTCAGCGCCACCGGGGGGCGGGGATCGGATTGGTGAGCTGACTGAGCGGTTGAGCCGCTACGGCAAGCCGTTCTACGGCTGTAACCGCTACCCCGACTGCGACTTCGCGATGTGGACCCAGCCGCTGGCGCAGGCCTGCCCCAACTGCGGCGGGCCGCTCAAGCCGCCGCGCAAGAACGCGAAGCATCCCGTCGCGGTATGTGCGTTCTGCGAGGAGAAGGTGGCCGTGGACGCCGATGCCCCGCGCGTGGTTGCCGAGGAGTACGTGCCTCGCCGCGAGGAGGCCGCGGTCTGACGCTTGCTCAGACGACGCCACGTCAAGCCGCGGAGCGAGCCACCCCGATCAGACCGGTGCCGCGTCCTCGATCGGCGGGCAGAGCACGAACCTGCGGCGTGAGCTTGGGGCCGGCGTAGCGCCTGGCGATGTCGGCCCCCCCCGCCGCCGGCCTGGCGAGGCGCGAAGCCAGCGCGCCGAGCAGGGGGCCGACCCGGGTCCACACACGGTTGGCCAGGGGCTGTGCCACCCGGCGCACGGGCCCCAGGTGATAGGGGTCGCCCTCCATGCGCCAGACGCGGACCTCGGCGCCGTCCGTCGCCACCTGCAGCAAGTTGGCCAGGGTCGGGGCGTCGACGGGGCCGATGTGTGGCGCGTACCCGGACCAGCCGCCGAGGTAGCCGGACTCGTCGGGCGTCGACAGCACCAGCAGGCCGCCCGGTTCGACGCGGGCGAACAGCCGTCGCAGGAAGCCCAGCTGCTCGGCCGGCGGAATGTGCTCGAGGATTTCCATGCCCATCACCAGCGCGGCCGTGGCTGTTCCCACCTCGTCCAGTTCGGCGTGGACCCGCACCTCGGGAAAGGCGCGCAGCGCCACGGCACGCACGGCAGGATCGCGGTCGACCAGGTGCAGCTCGGCCTTCAACCGCTGCGCGACCCACGCGGCCAGCGCGCCGGTGCCACTGCCGACGTCCAGTACCGGTCCGCGGGCCGCGAAGCGATCGGCCAGGTCGGCTGCGGCGAGGTAGTTGGCGACATGGCGGTACAGCGACCGCTCGGTGCTGTGGCCGCCAACATCGCCGCCCTCGTGGTTGACGTAGGTGTTCCCGCGAGCCAGGTCGGCGGCGACCAGGAACGGCTCGACCTCGGCCAAGGCGGCCGTGAGGTCGTCGACGAGTGGGCGTAGCGATTCGGCCGCGTGATCGGCGCTGATCTTGGAGCTCCACCGGTAGGCTTGTGCGGCTCGTCAGCCTAGCGAACGGCGGCGGGCGCAATCGGGAGGGACAGCACATGGCCGGCGACGAGCGCTCGGGCGCACCGGTCTCGACATGAGCGGCGCGGCGGGCGGCGCCCAGATTGGCGGTGCCGCGACGGGCGGGGTGCGCGAGCTGCTGGCCGACCGCAACTACCGCAACTACTTCTCGGCCTCGCTGATCTCCAGCCTCGGTGACTGGACTGGACTGGTCGCGCTGCAGGCACTCATCTCCACGCTGTACTCGGCCAATCCGCGTTTCGCGCTGTTCGGCCTCGGCGGCGTGATGATGGCCCGGTTGCTGCCCAGCCTGCTGGTCGGCCCCGTGGCCGGTGTCCTGGCCGACCGCTACGACCGCAAGCGGCTGATGGTCGGCATGGACCTGGTGCGGGGCGTGCTGTTCACCCTGCTGGCCTTCTCGCGCAACCTGACGACGCTGTTCGTCCTCACGTTCGCCATCGAGTGCCTGTCGCTGCTGTTCATGGCGGCCAAGGACGCCTCCCTGCCGATGATCGTCCAGCGGCGACAGCTGACGCGGGCAAACCAGCTGAACCTGCTGCTGGCCTACGGCACGCTGCCGCTCGGGGCGGTCATCGCCACCGCCATCACCACGGTGCTGGTCGCCTTCGGGCTGACGCCGCAGATGTCCACGGTCGTCGCCCTGCTGGTCAACGCCGGCAGCTTCTTCATCGGTGCCGCGCTGATCGCCCGGGTGCGTC
>JACCVM010000061.1 GCA_013698135.1 Euzebyaceae bacterium
GCGAGGCTGCTGGCTCCCCAGGTGAAGCCATAGGACACCGCGCCGACGAGCTGGGCGCCGATGTAGAGGGGGGACCCCGACATCCCGGCCCACACCCCTCGCTCGCCGTCGATGCCAAGGCCGGACAGCTCGGCGATGATCAGATCGTGGTCGATGCCGATGCCGCCGTAGTCGATATCGAGGATCTCGGCGGTGAAGGCTTGCGGTGTCGTGCCGTGCACCACGGTGGCGCCGGTCGCTTCGACCGGAATCTGCGCGCCGGTGTCCGGGTCCCGTCCGTTGGCGTCGAGCAAGGCCTGCAACTCGGCGGTGGCCATCGTCGGAGCGCACTCGCGGTCGGGCAAAGCGGCGGCAACCACGGGAAGCGCCGGTGAGACGGAAAGTGCACTGGCGAGGGCGGACAGTACCAGCAGGACGAACAGGCGGCGACGACCGAATCGTGACATGGAAGGCTCCCAACGGGGCACGGACCACCCGCTGTGGTCCGGATGATCGGACGGTACGTGCCAACCTGTGCCGGAGCGAGGACTATCCCGTCAACGGTCCCAATCTCATCCCATCCGGCCATGCCCGATGACCTGCACGGACTAGTCGCCGCGGCGCTCCAGCCACGCCAGCAGCGTGCGGACGCCGTAGCCGGTCCCGCCTGCCGGTGTGTACCCCCCGGCCAACTCGACAGGGCGGAACGACGGCCCCGCGATGTCCAGGTGCGCCCAGGCGACGTCGCCGACGAATCGCCGCAGGAACAACCCGCCCATGATGGCGCCGCCGTTGGCGCCGTCGCCGGTGTTGTTCAGGTCAGCCACCGGCGAGTCCAGCAGGTGATCCAGGTCGTCCCACAGGGGCAGCTCCCACAGCGACTCGCCGACCACGCCGGCGGCCCGCAGCAGCGAGGCGAGCAACTCGGCGTCGTTGCCCATGGCTGCGGCGGCCAGGCGGCCGACCGCGTGCAGGGACGAGCCTGTCAGCGTCGCCAGATCGACGATGGCATCCGGCGCCAGCTGCGCGGCGGCGTGCAGCGCGTCGGCCAGGACCAATCTGCCTTCGGCGTCGGTGTCGCGGACTTCGACCGTGGTGCCGCCGTGGATGCGGATGACGTCGTCGGGGCGCTGGGCGTCGCGCCCCGGCATGTTCTCCGCCAGCGCCAGCAGCGCCGTGACCTCCAGGCGGACACCGAGGTCGCCCAGCACGGAGCAGGCACCCGCGATCGCCGCGGCGCCGGCCATGTCGGCCTTCATCCACTCCATGCCGGTGCCGCGCTTGAGGTTCAAGCCACCGCTGTCAAAGGTGATCCCCTTGCCGACCAGGGCAACGTGGCCCAGGGGAGCGGCCGGGCGGTAGCGCAGGCGCAGCAGCCGCGGCTCGGCGCTGGAGCCACGCCCCACCGCGAGCAAGCCACCGAAGCCCTCGGCGCGCAGCGCCGCGGCGTCCAGGCTTTCCACCTCGCAGCTGCCGGCCACCAGCGCGCCGATGGCCTCGGCCAGGTCGGCCGGACGTTTCTCGCCCGGCGGCAGGTTGACCAGATCGCGGGCGGAGATGGTTGCGCTGGCGTAGCGCTCGGCGCGCACCAACGCCTGCCGCGCCTCGGCCAGTTGGCTGGACGGCGTCAACACCACCACGTCGCGCAAGGACGAAGGCGGCGGCTGCGCGTGCTGCCCGAGATGCCGGCGGTCGGAGTAGGCACCGAGGGCAAACCCTTCGGCCACCGCCTCGACCGCCGCTGGGCCGGCATGGACCTGTGACAACGTCGTGGCCACCCTCGGGGCGTGGCGAGCAGCGCGGGCGGCCACGCCCGCCGCCCGGCGGAGGCGCTCGTTGTTCGTGGCGTCCATCCGGCCCAACCCCACCAGCAGGACCCCCCGCGCGGGCAGCCCGGGAGTGCTCAACAGCAGCTGCTGGCCGATGTCGCCGCGGAACTGCGGCGTGACGGGCCAGGCGTCCAATCCCAGTGCCGCCAGCACCGCCCCGGCTCCGGGGCCATCGATGCCGCCCTTGAACACCGGGACCACCAGCAGGTCCGTGGCGATCCGCAGGGGGTCCTCCGCGGAGGCGGTGACCGTCAGCACGACATGATGCCTTTCACAGCGAGACGGCGGAGTGTAGATGCCGCCGGCACCGCGGCAGGCGCGCGTCGTTCAGCTCGGCAACGGCAGCCCATCCTCGCCGAGGGGCCCGTCCAGCGACGCCCGCGCCAGGACGGCAGGATCGGTGGGGCTGACCTCGCGCCAATCGCACCCGCCCTGGCAACGGCGCAGGCATGCCTCGGGCACCCGGGTGTGCTCGTCGAAAGGCAGCAGCTGCGTGCAGTGCTGGCAGCGATAGGTGGTGCTGGCACGGACCATGGCGTCGAGGGTAACCAGCGGGTCCAGCGCCTACTGCACGATCCGCTTGTCGACGACCCCGCCGTCGCCGTCGAGCTCGTAGACCAGCGGGATGCCGGTGGCGATCTCCAGGCGGGTGACGGCGTCGTCGTCGAGCCCGTCCAGTTCCTTGACGATCGACCGCAGGCTGTTGCCGTGAGCGGAGACCAGCACGGTGGCGACCTCGAGGGTTGCGGGCAGCACGACCTCGTCGAAGTAGGGCAACGTCCGGTTGGCGGTGTCGGCCAGGCTCTCGCCGCCAGGAGGGGCGATGTCATAGCTACGTCGCCAGATGTGGACTTGCTCGGCGCCGAACTCCTCGGCGGTCTGGAGCTTGTTGCGCCCGGTCAGCGCTCCGTAGAAGCGTTCGTTGAGCTGCCAGGCCTGTAACTGCTCCAGGTTGTGCTGACCCAGCTCGTCCAGCACGATCCGGCCGGTGTCGATGGCGCGGACCAGCGTCGAGGTGAACGCCCGGTCGACCGTGACGCCCTGAGCGGCCAGTCGCCTGCCGCCCAGCCGCGCCTCCTCGCGTCCCGCGTCCGACAATGGTGTGTCGACCCAGCCGGTGAAGCGGTTCTCGGCGTTCCAGGTGGACTGGCCGTGGCGCAACAGAATCAGCAGGCTCATGACCGGGGACGCTAACACGGTTAGACAGCCAGGTTACGGGTACGTAACCTACGGAACCGTAACCATCGATCTTGCCGTAAGGAGACGCCCCGTGCCGACCGAAGACCAGCGCCTGCTCGCCGAGCTCGAGCCCAAGGCCGAGGAGCTGCTCAACCGACACAGCAAGGCGGCTCGGGAGTGGTTCCCGCACGACTACATCCCCTACAGCCTCGGGCGCGACTTCGACAAGGACCCGTGGACGCCGGACCAGTCCCGCCTGACCGGCGTCGCGCAGATCGCGTTCGAAGTCAACCTGCTGACCGAGGACAACCTGCCCAGCTACCACCGCGAGATCCACCACATGTTCGGTCCCGGTGACGGCGCCTGGATCAACTGGGTGCACCGGTGGACCGCCGAGGAGGGCCGCCACGCCATCGTGCTGCGCGACTACCTGGTGGTGACGCGCGCGCTGGACCCGGTGCAGCTGGAGCGCGGCCGCATGCAGAACGTGATGGTCGGCTACGACCGTGACGGCAAGTCCACGCTGCGGGGCATGGCCTATGTGGCCTTCCAGGAGTTGGCCACGCGCATCTCGCACCGCAACACCGGCCGCTACTCGCAGGACCCGGTGGCCGACCGCATCATGACGCGCATCTCCACCGACGAGAACCTGCACATGGTCTTCTACCGTGACATGCTCGGGGCGGCGCTGCAGCTCGACCCGTCAGCCGCCGTTCAGGCCATCGCCGCCGAGGTCCTCGGCTTCCAGATGCCCGGCGCCGGCATGGCGGACTTCAACCGCAAGGCCGTGATGATCGCCAAGGCTGGCATCTACGACTTGCGCGTCCACCACGACGATGTGATCTGGCCGCTGCTGCGCCACTGGCGCTTCTTCGACGTCGAGGGCCTGAACGACGAGGCCGAGAAGGCGCGCCAGCAGACCGCCGAGTTCCTGACCGCGCTGGATGCTCAGGCCAGCAAGTTCGAGGCCAAGCGGGCCAGGTCCGAGGAGCGCGAGGCGGCTCGGGCCGGCTAGCACGATCCCTCCGGGATGGGGCGCCGGCTCTGCCGGCGTGGCACGATCCCTCCGGGATGGGCGCCGACGTGGCCAGGCCGGTGCGCTACGTCAAGCGGTCGGCGAGTTGCGTGCGACCGGTGACGCCCATCTTGGCGTAGATGTTCGACAGGTGGTTGTCGACAGTGCGGGCCGACAGGACCAGATCCCGGGCGATCGCTCGGCTCGACAGGCCGGAGGCTGCGAGGGCGGCGATCTGGTGCTCCCGCAGGGTGAGCGGCAGGGGGTCGAGCAGCTCGAGTGCGGGGGTGCGCGCGCCCTCGCAGAGGTCGGCGAGCTGCGTGGCGCGCTTGGTCGAGGCCAGGGCGCTGGCTACCCGACTCTCGGCTCGATGCGCCTGGGCCGCCTCCGCCGCTGCCTCGGCGGCGAGCAGGGTGAAGCCGAGCGCGTCGAAGCGGGTGGCCGCGTCGTCGAGCCGCCGTCCGTCACGGGCGACCAGCGCGTCGACGTGCGCGGCGTACGCGGTGACCGCCTCACCGTCGATCTGCCCGGCGACCGGGCCGATCCGCAGGGCAGCCGCCGACGGGTTGCCGAGACGGGCGATGTCGTGCATGGAAACCACGGCCCAACCGAGCGCTCCGCGCCGCAGGCCGTGGTCCGCCGCCTCCATGGCCAGCTGCACCGCCGTCGCCCGTTCGCCTCTGGCGGCGCTCACCCACGGTCGAGCCTGCTCGAAGTACAACGAGAACGGCTCACGCCTGCGCTGCGTTTCGGCTTCGCGCAGCGCGTCGGAAGCCGCGTGCGGGTCACCGGCTACCGCAGCCGCGCTGGCGCAGTCCGCCAGGACGGCTGGCAGCGTGCCGAAACGGTCGCGTTCGCGCAGCAGCACCGCGCTTTTGCGTAACCATCCCAGCGCGGATCGCGGCTGACCCCGATGGAGTGTGATGTGTCCGAGCCACTGTGTCCACGACGCGCAGGCATCGGTCCAGCGTGCCCGCAGGGCATGGTCGTAGCCCGCTCTGGCCTCGGCCTCGGCTTGCTCCAGCCGTCCCATGAGCAGATGAGCCAGGCACCGGTTCACGGCGAGTTGCAGCGGGCTGAGCGGCAGATCATCGGCGTGTTCGCCGACAAGCTGCTCGCCGCGTGCGACGTACGCGAGCGCCTGGTCGCCGTGACCGCACAGGGCAGCGGTGAGGCCGCCGATCACCAGTGCGCTAAGCAAGGCGCGTCCGGCGACGTCCTGCTCAATCACGCTGCGCGCGCCGGCCAGGGCGTCGCCGGTGCGACCACCCCACATGAGGCACGTCGCTTGGAAAGCGGCGAGCTCGCCACGCCACCCAGGGTCGACGGTTAGGGCGGCTGCGGCGCGTAGCAGGTCTTCGGCCGCAGTCACCTGGCCGGGGCCGAACAGCAGGTTGGAGGCACGCCGCAGCGCCAGTCGGGCACGCGCGGCGTCGCCGCGGCAGAGCGGGGCGAGTTCGGCGAGCACGGCCTCACCGCCGGCACTGTCGCCGCGGCCGATCAAGGCATCACCGAGAGCCCAGCGGGCCTGCACGCCGCCTTTCGCGTCGACGGCCCTGCGGGCGAGGCGTTCGGCGAGCACGTAGTCGAACGTCTGCGTCGCACGGCGAGACGCGGCGGTCAGGATGGCGGCGTCGCATGCACCCCCCGCGTCCAGGCTCCAGGTGGCGACGCGCAGGACGTCGTCGGCGCGGCGGATGCCGGTCGCCGTCACCGCCTCCGCGAGGCGCCGGCACACGTTGCGCGCCCGGATCGCCGGCGTGTTGCGGCGCAGCACCTCTCCGTACAGCGGGTGGGCCAGCCGCGCCTGCACCCGCCGCTGTTGTTGCTCGAGCGCAATCAGCCCGCTGCGCTCGGCCTGTTCCAATGCGGCCAGCGGCACCAGCCGCTCGAGCGCCTCGGCGCCGAGCGGCTCGCCGAAGGCGAGCAGCTCCAGGCCAAGCCGCGCTTGCTCGTCCAGGCGACCCAGCCGCGCCTCGATCAGTTCGCTGAGACGGGGAGGCGGTATCAGCGCGCTGTGCAGACGCCAGACACCGCCGGTCCGCCATAGCGCACCGGTCTCGATGGCGCCGACGACGAGCTCGCGTAGGTAGAGCGCGTTGCCCTGCGCAACTTGCCCCACGTGCTGCAAGGTGGCGTCATCGACCGGACCGTCCAGTGCCATGACCAGGAGCCGGTCGATGTCGGGCGCCGGCAGTGGGCCGACCTCCACGCGCTCCGCCAGTTCGTCCTTCCACAACGCCACGATGCCGTCCGGCGTTGGCTCGCCGCTGCGGACGGTCACGATCAGGAAGGTGTCGGACACCTCGGCGAGGTGGCGGACCAGGGTTGCCGAGCCGTCGTCGAGCAGATGTGCGTCATCGACCGCCAGAACCAGCCGTCGTCCGTCGGCCCGGCGCGCGAGGTGCCCGACGGTCGCTCGCAGCATATCGAGGTGCTCGCTGGAGGCATCTCGACCAGGGGGAAGCAGGTGACTGAGCGCGCCGAACGGGATCGAGGCGGCGGAACGCGTGCCGACCGCCCAGTCGCCGGTAAAACCCATCGCGCGGGCCGCCGCGAGCGCCTCACGGGCCAGGCGCGTCTTGCCAACCCCGGCGGCGCCGGCGAAGACGACACCACCGCAGGCGCCTCCGTGCAGGAGCTCACTGACCCGTTCCAGCTCCTGTTCGCGTCCTACCAGCGGCCAGCTCGTCAGCACGCGTGGAGTCTAGGGAATCGCTCCCGCGCGTAGGTAGGCGGGTGGTCAAGGGCGCATCCACTTGAGTAACGCGTTACTCATGCGTTGTGGACGGGTTTCAGCCAGTGTGAATAACCCAGGGCCGCACCTGGGCACGAAACGTTCGGGAGAAGTCATGCCAGAACCGCAGCTGGAAGCAGTGCCGCTGCAAGTAGACGCGGAGCTTCGCGTCGAGGTCGAGCTTCCACGACTTGATGGTTTCGACGACGCCCTGGACCCTGTCGAGCTGCATCGGGTCGTGACGCTGGACCACCCGTTGGTGGAGCCGTTGGAGACGTTCGCCCCGCGACTGCGGTTCATCGAGCAGCTGCCCAAACCGGAGCTCGATCTGGCCACGCTCGTAGGGGCACCGCCCAGACGCGTCTCGCACCGCCAGTGGCAGAGCACCCTGGATGTCAGCCAGGGTGGGCGCGGGACGTGCTGGGCATTCGCTGGCATCGCGGCGCTGGAGGCCGCCTATGCGCGCAAGGGGATGCGCGTCGATCTGTCGGAGCAGTACCTGTTCCACCTCTCCAAGGCGCACGAGAACCACAGAGCCGGCCCTGGCATCCACTCACTTGTTGGCTTCCAGGGCAGCTCCGACATCGTGCACCACCTGTCGTACTGGGCGGTGCCGCTCTCGGCGCACGTGCCCTACATCGACCAGCCGCAACTGCAGGCGCTGGCCAACTCGATCCCTGGCACGGGGACAGCGCTGTCCGGCGCAGGCGGGGGCACCAGGGAGCAGGCCGACTGGTTTGAGTACGACCTGCGCACGATCCCGCTCAACGGCCGATGGTTCGCCCAGTACAAGGTGAAGACCTACGCCAGCTTGACGAACTTTACGAACGACGACATCAAGACGGTGCTGGCTGCTGGTTACGACGTGGTTGTCGACGTCAACGACAAGATCAACAACGGTGGCCACGCTATTTTGATCTACGGGTATGACGACGCAACGCAGACATTCGACATCAAGAACTCCCAGGGACTACCCGGTTTCGCCACCATGCGGTATTCCGGCGACCCGCAGTTCGACATCTTCTACAACAGCGCCTATTACGTCACCGACGTGGCACCGGTCGAGACGCAGTGGGCCGCGATGTGGCTGGGCCGCTGGGAGACCGACCACGACGGTTGGCGCGGGCGGCTCGTGGTGCGTCGCTTCCTCGACATCCGAGGCGACGGTCAGCTGCCCGGTCCCGGTAGTCGTATCAGCCTTGGCACCTGGTACGGCGAGGACGGCCGCACGCTTGATGTGGTGGGCCACTTCGTCGACGGCGGGCGGGGCCTGCACTGCGCGATCGGCGACCAGCCCTTCGAGCTGTATCTGCATACGCGGGACCCCTACCGCGCCGGCGGCCGTTGCATATGGAACAACACGCCGTTCGGTGTTGTCCTGTCGCGGGGCACCGCCGTCGGCGCGGGCAGCGGGTTTCACCGGACCGAGACCATCGGTATCTGGGACACCGTCCACGACGGCTGGCGCGGGCAGTTGCGCATCGGCGCCGACCCCTCGTACGTCCAAGCGGCTGACGGCGTCGTCCGGCGAGCATGGATCGACCCCGGCGCCACGCCGCACGTTGTCGACACGCACGTCGACTTCGGTGGTGACAACCGCGACCAGCATTTCCAGCTTCTGGCCCACACCCGCGAGGACGGGCTGCTCGGCGGCGTCACGTCGTGGGCGGGCAGGGGCTGGCCCGTCGAGGGCCGGATGGCGCAGAACCTCTACGCGATCACCCCCGCGGGTGACCTCAACTGGTACCGCAACACGGGCCGGGCGGCCCGGGCCGGGAACTGGGACGGACCGAAGAAGGTGGGGTCGGGATGGGGCACCTTCACCACGGTGTTCGGTGGCGGCGACGGCGTGGTCTACGCCGTCGCGCCCGACGGCAAGCTGCAGTGGTACTTCCACGAAGGGCGTAACCAGGGCACCTTCCAGTGGCAAGGGCCCCGGGAGATCGGTACTGGTTGGGGAGACTTCGCGCGCATCATCCCCGGCGACGGCGGCGTGATCTACGTCGTCACCCGCAGCGGTGACCTGCTGTGGTATCGCCACCTCGGACGTCGGGACGGCACCTTCAACTGGCAAGGTCCTGCGCGCGTAGGCACGGGGTGGGGCGGCTTCGTCGCTCTCGCCGCCGGACCTGACGGGACCATCTACGGCACGCTGCCCGACGGGAAGATGGTGTGGTATCGCCACTTCGGCCACGACCAGGGGTACTGGATCTGGCACGGTCCGTTGCAGGTGGGCAGTGGTTGGCAGCCCTACAAACGGATCTGGGCCGTCGGCAACGGCTTCGTCTACGGCATCAACGACGCGGGCGATCTGTACCTGTGGCGCCACCACGGCTTTCTCACCGGTGAGGGTTCCTGGACCGATGGGGTCAGGGTGGGCAACGGATGGACCGCCTCTGCCGTGACAAAGGCCTTCGCCACCTGAGCCGGGGCTATGTCGACAGGTCGGCCACGGCGCGGGGAAGGCGTGACAGGCCCGTGTAGGCCAGGGCGGTCAGATGGTCGGCGACCACCTTCTTGTCGGGCGTCCGCTCGTCGGCCCACCACGCCCCGACGTGCACGACCATGCCGACCAGCGCGTGGGCGTACAGCGGCGCGGTCGCCAGGTCGACGCCGGTGCGGGTGAAGAAGTCGCCCAGGACCTGCTCGGCCTTGCCCGCCACCTCGGACAGCAACCCGGCCATCCCGCCACCGGAGAAGCCCGCCGGCGAATCGCGGATCAGCACGCGGAACCCGTCAGGATCGGCCTCGATGTAGTCCAGGAACGCCATGGCGCTGGAGCGGACCTGCTCGCGCGCGCCGAGGCCGGGACCAAGGCGGTTGGTGATCATCTCCAGCAACCGGGAGCTCTCGCGGTCGACGACCACGGCGTACAACCCTTCCTTGCCGCCGAAGTGCTCGTAGACGATCGGCTTGCTGACTCTGGCGCGGCTGGCGATCTCCTCGATCGAGGCGCCGTCGTAGCCGAGCTCGGCGAAGACCCGTTTGGCGACCTCGACGAGCTGCGTCCGCCGCTCGCTGGCGGTCATGCGTCGTTCCGTCATGCTGGTGACGCTACTCGCTCGTCGGAGCGGGGCCGCGATCAGTCGGTGGCCCAGGCCAGGCTGCGCTGCACCGCCTGGCGCCAGCGGGCCTGGCGCGCGTCGCGCTCGGTGGCCCCCATCACAGGATCGAAGCGACGCTCCAACTGCCACACGGCGCCCAGCTCCTCTGTCGACGACCAGACCCCCGCACCGAGGCCGGCGAGAAAGCCAGCCCCCATCGCGGTGGTCTCGGCAACGGTGGGGCGCAGCACCGGCACCCCGAGCAGATCTGCCTGGAACTGGCACAGCAGGTCCATCGCCGAGGCGCCGCCGTCGACGCGCAGCTGCTCGGGCGCTAGCCCGGAGTCGACCTGCATCACCTCCAGGACGTCGCGGGTCTGATACGCCATCGCCTCGACCACCGCCCTGGCCAGGTGCGCCCGAGTCGTGCCCAGCGTGATCCCCACCAGCGTGCCGCGCGCGTACGGGTCCCAATGGGGCGCGCCAAGGCCCGTAAAGGCGGGCACCAGGAACACGTCGCCGGTGTCGTTGACCTCGGCGGCCAGCGGGCCGGCTTCGGCGGCCGAGCCGATGATGCCGAGGCCGTCGCGCAGCCACTGCACCGCGGAGCCGGTGGCGAAGATCGACCCTTCAAGGGCGTAAACCGGGCCCTTGCCGAGGTCCCATGCCACGGTGGTCAGCAGCCGCTGCGATGCCACCGCCCGGGAGCCGGTGTTGAGCAGCACGAAGCTGCCGGTGCCGTAGGTGTTCTTGGAGGTGCCCGCCTCCCAGCAGCCCTGCCCGAACAAGGCCGCCTGCTGGTCGCCGGCGACGCCGCGGATCGGGACCGCGGCGCCGAAGAAGACGTCGGGGTCGGTGGTGCCGAAGTCGCCGGCGTTGGGGCGGACCTCCGGTAGTCCGGCCGCCGGCACGCCCAGCAGTTCGCACAGCTCGTCGCTCCATTCCCCGGCGTGGATGTCGAACAGCATCGTGCGGGAGACGTTGGCCGGGTCGGTGGCGTGCACCCGCCCGGCGGTCAGCTTGGCCACCAGCCAGCTGTCCACCGTGCCGAACGCCAACTCGCCACGCTCGGCACGTTCCCGCAGCCCACCGGACTCCAGCAGCCACCCCAGCTTGGTGGCGGTGAAGTAGGCGTCGATGACCAGCCCGGTGCGAGACCTGATCAACTCGGCATGGCCGGCCTCGCGCAGCTCGTCGCAGCGCCGGGCGGTGCGCCGGTCCTGCCACACGATGGCATGGTGCACGGGCTGGATCCGAGCGCGGTCCCACACCACCGCCGTCTCGCGCTGGTTACTGATTCCCAGCGCAGCCAGACGCCCGGCATCGGTGCCCGACGCGCGCAGCGCCTGGCCGCAGGCGTCGATGACCGCCGACCAGATCTCGTCGGCGTCGTGCTCGACCCAGCCCGGGCGCGGGAAGTGCTGGGGGAACTCGGCGTAGCCACGAGCCAGCACCGAGGCGCGCTCGTCGAGCACCAGCGCCGTCACCCCGGTGGTGCCGGCGTCCATCGCGAGAATCCTGGCCACGTCCCTGCTCCACATTTCAAGATGGCTACGGCCTGTGGAGTCTAGGAAGGCGACGCGGCCCGCTTAGGATCCCCGCAATGGTGACGCGAATCGGAGTGCTCACAGGCGGCGGTGACTGCCCCGGGCTGAACGCGGTCATCCGGGCGATCGTCCGGCGCGGGGACGACGAGCACAACACCGTTGCCGTCGGCTTCCGCAATGGTTGGCAGGGCGTGCTGGAGGGCAACCCGCAGCAGCTGACGCGCGACTCGACCCGAGGGATCCTCCACCGCGGCGGCACGATCATCGGCACCAGCCGTGTCAACCCGGTCGACAGCCCCTCCGGGCCCGAGCGGATCGCCGAGACCCTCGAGGTCCACGAGCTGTCGGGCCTGATCGTCATCGGCGGCGAAGGCACCCTGTCGGCGGCGCGGCGGCTGTCCGACGAGCACGGGATCCCCATCGTCGGTGTGCCCAAGACCATCGACAACGACCTCGGCGGCACCCAGTTCACGATCGGCTTCTCCACCGCGCTGGACGTCGCCACAGAGGCCGTCGACCGCCTGCACTCCACCGCCGAGAGCCACAACCGGGTGATGCTGCTGGAGGTGATGGGCCGCCACGTCGGCTGGATCGCCACCTACGCCGGGATCGCCGGCGGCGCCGACGCCATCCTCATCCCCGAGCAGCCGTTCCACATCGACCGTATCTGCCGGCACCTCAAGCGCCGCCACGGGTCGGGCCGGACCTTCTCCATCGTCGTGGTCGCCGAGGGTGCCGTCCCCGCGGCGGGCACGCTGGACATGCCCGACTACGAGCATGACGAGTTCGGACGGCCGATCTTGGGCGGCATCGCCAACTTCTTGGGCCCGCAGATCGAGCAGCGCACCGGCTTCTCTACCCGGGTGACGATCCTCGGCCACGTGCAGCGCGGTGGCACGCCCAACGCCTTCGACCGGGTACTCGGGTCCAGCATGGGGGTCGCCGCCGTCGACTGCGCGGCCACCGGCATCTGGGGCCGGATGGTGGCGATGCGTGGCAATGCCATCGTGCCGGTCCCGTTGGAGGAAGCGACCCGCGAGCTCAAGGGTGTCCCGGCGGGCATGTACGAGGTGGCCGAGGTCTTCTTTGGTTGAGCTGCGGGTCGGCAACGACCTCGATGTGGCCGCGCCAGCGGCGGTGGGCTACTACGCGCGCATCGGTCTGCGCCGGCACGACTCCGCCTGGTGCCTGGCACCCGACGAGAAGGTGAGCGGCCAGTGATCGACCTGCGCAGCGACACGGTCACCAAGCCGACCCCCGAGATGCGGCGGGCGATGGCCGACGCCGAGGTCGGCGACGACGTCTACGGCGAGGATCCGACGATTCTGCGGCTGCAGGAGCGCACCGCCGAGCTGTTCGGGCGTGAGGCCGCCCTGCTGTGTCCCAGCGGCGTGATGTGCAACCAGCTGTGGCTGCGGGTGCTGGCTCGGCCCGCCACCGAGGTGGTCATCGAGGCCGACGCGCACATCGTCAACTACGAGGCCGGCGCCGGGGCGCTGCTGGCCGGCGTGCAGTTCCGCACGGTTGCCGCCGGCTACGGGTTGCTCAGCGCCGACGACGTCGCGGCGGCGATCCGAGCTG
>JACCVM010000089.1 GCA_013698135.1 Euzebyaceae bacterium
ACCACACTCCGGGCTTCGGCAAGACACCGAGCCGCGCGTCGAGCCATGCCTCGAACTCGGCGGCCATCCGAGGCTGGTCCGCAAACTCCAGCAGATCCGGGACCAGCGCGTCGGCGTCACCGATGGACAACCCGGTCGCCGTGAAGCGGCGATCATGGAGCCGGGCGGCACGCAGCGTCGGCTGCATTGCCTCATGGAAGACCGGATAGTCGTCGGCGTGCACCGCATGCAAGGTGATCCGCATCAGCGTCGCCTTGACGACGGTGTGGCCGGCGAAGGCAGCGTCGAGGTCGACCGGGTCGAAGTCGGTGAGCCGGTTCCACAGCGCGAGGTACGGCGAGGCGGCCTGCTGCGCCTGCAGGGCGACCACACGACGGACCGCGTCAACGACGCCCAGGAACTCCCGCCGCAGGAGCAGCTGCCGACCGAGGGTGGCTCGGTTGAGTTCCCGTGCGGTGATCCTCATGCCGGAACTGTCGCGTCAATTGGTGCGCACCGCTATCCGCGGCATGAGCGTGCCTTGCCTTGAGGCGCTGACCGTTGCAGGGAAGGTACGCTCAGTCGCGGCCCATCCAGGTGGCCACGTCGACCTCGTTGCCCTCGGCGTCGGCCAGAGTCCACCAGGCCGGCGCGTACTGGTCAGTCACCAGGTGGCCGCCGGCGGCGATCGCTGCCGCGACGCGCGCCTCGGCCTGGTCGTGCGGCACGGAGACGTCGACGTGGATGCGGTTGCGCTGCGGGCGCGCCGCGTCCATGTCCTGGAACCAGATCGACGGCCCGCGGCCGTGGGGGTCGACCAGGTCCTCGTCACCCACCTGCTGGTATCCGAGCACGGCCCGCCAGAACGGCAGCACCTCGAGGCCGACGAGCGCGTCGATCGCCACCTGGATCACCTGTACGGCGGTCGGATCGGCGGGCACGTCCAGCTCGCGGGCTGCCGCAGAGATCTGCCGGGCCAGCGTGACGTCGCGCTCGCTCAGCCCGCCGATGCCGTGCGTGCTCAGACGCACCGTCACGCCCTCGTAGCGCAGGTCGACGTCGGGGTGGTGGTTCGCGGCGTCGGCCAGCCTGCCGATCGCGCCCACCAGCGCGACGCCCGCCACGAATGACCCGGTGCGAAAGTGCGCGCACGCACCTTCGAACAGCACCCGCCAGTCCTCGACGCCGACGGCCTCGTGGAACTGCTGCGGCGTGATCCTCTCGGTCATGCCCTCAACGTAACGCTGTGCGTGTGCACGTGCCTGCCCGACCTCTGCCGGCGCCGTTCTCGGTGAACTTCGTTCGCGTCCCCTACGACATTGAGGTCGAGATCTCCGTCACCCGGGAGCTGGGTAACCCATCCTGTATGCCGTCGAGTGCGGTCCCAGCCCACCCTGCTGTGAGCGCGGGCGGAGTAGCGAGCCCGGCCGCACACGGCTCTCGTGGTCGGTCCGTCAGGACCCGGATGCGCCTTGCGCGACGTCGCCGATGACCGCGGCGAGCTCGTGCGGGCGCGACCACATCGGCCAGTGGCTCGTCGGCAGGTCGACGTAGGTCACGTCGTGCAGCTCGGCCAGGCCGCCCAGCCACGCATAGCCCTCCTTGACGGCGTCCTTGACCTGCTCGGACGTGTACCCCGTGCACACGACCGTGCTCGGCACGTCCAAGCGCGCGTCGTTGGTCAGCACGGGCCCCTCGCGCAGCGCGGCACCCGGCTCGGGAACGGCTCGCCGCCGGAACGTCTCGAGCTGCTCCTCGGTGAGCCCGTCGAGGTTCTCCTCTTCCTCGAGCTCCTCCCGCGAGGGCAGCGGCACCTCGACCGCGGTGAGGTCGGGGTTGAGCGCGCCCGTCGCCGGGCCGGAGTCGACGTAGACCATCGCCGCGATCTGCTCCGGGATGCGGTCGGAGACCGCATAGCCGGGGACCCCAGCCGCGCTGTGCATGGCGAGCACGACAGGAGGCCCCGCCGCCGCCACCGCCTCGCAGATCGCGTCGACGTGGTCGGCGAGCGTGATCGAGGACCGGTCGGCGTCAGCCGACTCGAGACCGGGTAGCGTCACCGCCGTGACGTCGTGCCCGTCGGCGCGCAGGGCGGCGGCGACCTCGTCCTAGGCCCACGCGCCGAGCCAGAACCCAGGAACCAGGACAATCGCTGTGGTGTTCATGGGTGACGTGCATAATCTCCATTATGTAAACCGGCGCGCCAGCGACCGTTTTGTGGTCGCCTACCGGACCCACCGTCCGGTGGACGTCCACAAAATGCGCGTTCCATGGCACCTACTCGCCCACCGGCCAGTACTCGACCGCCACCTCGGACATCGGGAAGTGCCGCGGGTTACCAGTCGCGAGCCGTGCGCCGACTGCCAGCGCCGCGGCCGCTACCAGGCAGTCGGCCTGGCTCAACGTCGTGCCCTGCGCCGCGAAGCGCTGACGCCAATGACCCGCCTGCCAGCCTTCTTCCATGGTCAACGCCACCGTTCGCAACCCACCCAGTAACCGGCGGGCCACCTGCTGTTCGTGCCCGCGGAGGCCGCGCCGAACCTCCTCGGCGTTGACGGCGCAGATGTACGGCTGGTCGCCGGCCGCTCGCAGGCCCAGTAGCCGCTGCGTGGCCGGCCGTCCACGCAGTGCGTCAATGAGCACTGTCGTATCCAGCAGGACCGCGCCCATCACCCCACCCTCTGCGCATCAGCAGTCCGCTGCGAGGCCACCCACCGCGCCGCGTCGTCGTCCCAGTCGTGCCCGTGACCCTCGATGCCACCCAGCGCCGCGGTGATGTCGTCCCAGCGGCGTTCATCCTCCAACGCACGAGCAACGGCGGCGGCGATGAAGCGGCTGCGCTGTCGCGCCCCCACCCGCTCATCCAGTTGGGCGACCAGCCGGTCCTTCAGCGTAATGTGCAATCGCATGGCCATAAGATAGCCCATTGAGAGGGCGGCCCCGCCATACAGAGCGGCATACCATCGCGGCCATGGCCATGCAGCGCTTCCAGATGATGCTCGACGACGAGCGCGACGACGAGTTGGCCCGGCGTGCGGCGCAAGAGGGCGTTTCCAAGGCCGGTTCTCTACGGTCCCGCGGCCGTGCCGAGCAACCCCCGGTGAGCTTCGTCGACATCTTCTTGTTCGCCTGGCAGGTCGCCACTGACGTCAATCACGCCGCTGTTCGCCGGACCTAGCGTCCTTACCTACGGGTCCCACGCCAGCACCACGGGGACGGCAGGGCGCTCACCGGCCAGCAAGCGGCCCAGCAGCCAGCCCAACCGCGGCGGGAAGACCAACTCACGAGTGGCGGCCAGCTCCTCCGGCGACCACCAGTGGTGACCGATCACCACCTCGCGCTCCAGGTCGGTGAACGCCGCGGTGTCCACCTCGTGAGCCGACACCTGCAGGAAGTAGTAGGTCTCGCGCTGGTGGTAGGCCACGCCTCCGAGCAGCAGCGGGCCGTGGCTGACGGCCACCGGGTCACCGAGGCTGTCGGGCGACACCCGCAGACCCGTCTCCTCCTCCAGCTCCCGCACGGCGGCGTCGAGCAGCCCCTCCCCCGCCTCCACGCCTCCTCCCGGCGGATACCAGATGCGCCGGCGAACGCCGTCCAGCGTCGTCTCGATCGCGTGGAACAGCAGGGTGGCTTCATGGGAGTTGACCAGTAGCACCTTGGCCGAGGGCCGGTCGGGCAGCGGCGCTGACAGATCCGAGCCGGTCACCAGCCGCTCCTTCGCGCCACGCGAGCTCCTCCACCGCGGCAACGTAGCGTCTGCCCGGGCGGTGGGCGCCGCGGCTGGCCTACCATGCCGCCCATGCCCGCCGAGAAGGTCGCCCTGCGCATCCGCAACGTGGCCAAGGCGGTGCTCGTCACCGGGCAGGCCTACCAGGAACCCAAAGACGCGCTCAACGAGTTCGTGTCCAACGCCGCCGACGAGTACGCCGAGACCGACCTTCGGGGTGGCCGGATCCGGGTCATCCTGCGCCGGCGCGGCAAACGCCCCTTCGTGGCCATCGCCGACGACGGCCGAGGGATGGACGCCGACCGGCTCCGGGAGGTGGCCCGCAGCCTGTTTGAGTCCGGCAAGGTCGGCGACGACCGCACCCTGGGCGAGAAAGCCATTGGGCTGCTGGCCTTCCAGCAACTTGGTGCCCGCTGCGAGATCGTCAGCCGCGCGACCGGCTTGGGCCGCACTTGCGCGCTGCGCCTGGAGCGCGGCAGCCGCCACGCCATGCTGGAGCCCAACGAGCGTCGCAGCAGCCGGCGCCGGGACGCGCCGGGCACCACCGTCTACGTGCTCGACTTGGATCCCGACGTCCTGCGCGTGCTTACCCAGCGCAAGGTCGTCGACTACCTGCGCCGCCGCCGAGGGGCGGCCTTGGCGCGCGGCGACTACTCGATCAGCGTCGAGGAAGGCCGCTCGGCCGAGCTGGTCGTCCCCGAAGAGCCCGACGGCATCCGTCTGCAGATACCCGCGCAGCCGACCCTGTGGGGGCGCATCGAGTTCTCACTGTACGTCGCGCCGCAGTCCGACCGGCGCCGTCGGGTCGCGGTGGCCGCCCGCGCCGGCACCACGATCATCGACGACCTGACCGAGTTGGAGGAGTTCGACCGCCTGCCGTGGTCATCCGACCAGCTGTCCGGCCTCGTCGCGTTCGAGGGTTTGCAGTCCACGGCGGGGCGCCGTGCCATTCTGCGCGACCGCGAGGCATTCCCGGTGTTCCTGGATGCCATGGCGGCCGTCGAACCGCTGGTCGAGCGGACTCTGGAAAGGGTGGCAAGGGCCGTCGACACCGAGCAGGCGGAGCGTCTCGCCGGCACGCTGCGGCGTGTGTTCGGGCGGGTCCTCAAGGAACTGGCCGACCTGGACAACCCAATGCGCAGCGCCCTGGGCAGCGAGCCGGGCGAGGGGGGCCTGCTCAGCGCAACCGACCCCGCGGCGTCGCCATCGGGCGGCCGCAACGGCAACGCTGCCACCGACGACGAGCTGCCCAGCATCGCCGAACCTGCACCGGCGCACCCGCGCGCCGAAGCCGACCACGACGATCCTGACGACCTGTCGGCGCGACCCGACCGTGCCCGCAGCCGTTCGCTGCCCAGCGTGGAGCCCGACCCGGATCCCGGCGAGGCCCGCTCCCGCTTCGACGCCGATGCCGGGGTGGTGCTCTACAACGACCGTCATCCCGACTTCTTGCTGGTCAAGGACGACGAGGCCGGCCTGCTGGACTACCTGGCCACCCTGGTCGCCAAGGAGTACGTCGTCTACAACAACCCGCGCGCGGCCGCCGTCGAACTCAGCGAGGAGCTGGTGCGGATGCTGGTGCGCGTCCGCCGCCACCTCCCCCGTCGTCGCTGAGGGCTCGGCCCGTCGCTACTGCCGTCTCGGCGGGATCGACAGGCGCTGCCCCAAGGTGAGCGCGTCGGGATCGTCGAGGTCGTTGGCTTCCACCAACGCGTCCACCGTGGTTTCGAAGCGCACCGCGATCGCCGACAAGGTGTCGCCCTCCTGCACGCGGTAGCTGCGAGGCCGGTCAGCTCGGGACGGCTGCGGTGCCTCCGTCTCGGTCGCGGTCGGCTCGGACGGCTCGGACGATGCCGCTTCACTGGGAGGCGCTGCGGCAGGATCCTCACCGCCGCAGCTAGCCAGGGACAGCACGAACGCAGTGGACAGCGCCAGCGTCTTCCATTCCATGGTCACCACCTCCGGCTCATCCTGCCCTACGGGCGGGGTGAGATGTCGTAGGTGCGACCGCCCAAGATCGGCCGCCGGGCTTAGACCGGAACGGTCGGCGCCCGCAGGCCGGCGTCAGCCATCGCGACCTCATGCGTCGCCGCCTGCAACGCGGCGACCTCGTCGTTGAGCTCGGCCAGCGCACCGGGTTCGGGCGCCGGGAGGACCGTCAGCTCGACGATCTGCGCGGCGAGTTCCTGAAGGCGGGCGACCAACAGGCACAGACGGTCGAACTCCCCCGTCTCGGCCGTTCGCAGCCGCGCCACGCTGGCCTGTTGTGCGGCCATCGCCTCGCCGAGCGCGCCCGGAGAACCTGCGGACGTGCCACGCCGCTGCCGCGACAGTGCTGCGTCGACCTCGCGACGTGCGCGAGCAATGTCATCGCCGCGAGCGGCCAGGCGCTGCGCCTCGGCCACCGCGCCGTCGACGTCGGCGAGCAGATCGTTGAGGCGATCGCGTAGGGGCCCGGCACCGGCAGCCGCGACCGCGGCGCGGCAGCGCTCCCCCGCCGTATGAGCTTCCCGCAGGGGTACGGCCCAGGTGCGGCTCAGGCGAAGCGATCCCGACGGCGGTCGGCCCCGTCCAATCCCGCGGCGGCCGTCCCACTGCAGCCAGCACACAGCAGCCGTTGCTGCGATCGCCCCGACAGGGCCCATCGCCACCCCGATCAGCACCAGCGACGCGCAGGCCAGCGGACGCACCACCCGGACCTGTCGCAGCAGCAGGTACAGCAGCCCGACCGGCACCAGGACCGCCAGGGTCAGTGCCACCACAGCGATCGCGACAATCCCCTCGAGCATCTGCCTCCCCCTGATCTGTCCACCCAGCATCGCATCTGGCGGTCCGCGCCACCAGCGCTTGGTGACGCACAGCGCCCAGGCACTAGCCTTCGCCGTCGACCGCTGCCGAGGAGTCGTGATGTCCGCCGCCGACGAGGCCCTTGCCGAGCTGACCGACCGCGACGCCGTTGCCCGGCTGCACGCCAGGGACGCGACCCTGTGGTCAGACGAGTCTGAGCATCGCGAGGTCGTCGCCAATCGGCTGGGATGGCTCGATGTCGCGACCCCGCCCGACGGCTGGCCCCGACGCCTGACCGGCGCGGTAGCAGCGGCTAGCGGCGACGGCATCGACCGGCTGGTGCTGGCCGGCATGGGCGGTTCCAGCCTGGCTCCCGAGGTGTTCGCCAAGGTCTTCGCTGACGGCGGCGGACCGCGACTGGCATTGCTGGACTCGACCCACCCGGACGCCGTCCGCGCCGCCCTGGACGACGCCGACCTGTCCACCAGCCTGGTGATCGTCTCCAGCAAATCCGGCAGCACCGAGGAAACCCGCTGCTTCGCCGCCCACGCGGCGGAGCTGGTCTCGCCCGACCGCATGGTCGCCGTGACCGATGCCGGGTCCCAGCTCGAGACTCAGGCGCGCGACCAGGGCTGGCGCGACGTGTTCGTCAATCCGGCGGACATCGGCGGGCGCTACTCGGCTCTGTCGCTGTTCGGGATGCTTCCCGCGGCGCTGCTGGGTGTCGACATCAGCGAGATCTGGTTGGGCGCGGCCAACATGCGCCAGCGCTGCACCGCCGACCCCGCTGATAATCCGGGCGCGCAGCTCGCCGCGTTCATGGCGGGGTGCGCCAGGGCGGGACGCGACAAGCTGACCCTGCTGGCGCCGGCCGGGCTGGCGCCACTCGGCGACTGGGTCGAGCAGCTGGTGGCCGAGTCGACCGGCAAGCAGGGCACCGGCATCGTCCCTGTGGTCGGTGAGCCGCTCGGGCCCGCGGCGGTGTACGGCGACGACCGGGCCTTCGTGGTCCTGCGCCTCGGCGCCGACGAGCTGCTCGGCGTGGATGACCTGGCCGCCGCCGGTCACCCCGTCCACGTGATCGAGGTCGGCGATCGCCAGCAGCTCGGGGCGGAGTTCGTCCGCTGGGAGGTGGCCACCGCTCTGGCCGGAACCTTGCTGGGGGTCAACCCGTTCGATGAGCCCAACGTGGCCGAGTCCAAGGCCAACACCAACGCCGTGCTCGACGAGGTCGCCGGCGGCGGCCAGCTGCCCGAGCCCGAGTCCGGCGATGTGGCGCAGCTGCTGGAGCAGCTCGGCGACGGCGACTACCTGTCCGTGCAGGCCTACCTGGCGCCGACCGCCGAGCACGCCGAGCCACTCGCGCGCCTGCGCACCCTCGTGCGCGATCGTCGCGGCGTGGCGACGACGTTCGGCTGGGGCCCTCGATTCCTGCACTCCACCGGCCAGCTGCACAAGGGCGGGCCCGACTCCGTGGTGAGCCTGCAGGTGGTCGACTCGCCGACAGCAGGTCCGCCGATCCCGGACCGGCCCTACGACTTCGCCACCCTGGTGCGGGCGCAGGCTGTGGGCGACCTGCGCAGCCTGCGCGACCACGGCCGGCGGGTGATCCAGGTCGGCGTCGACGCAGCCGGCGAGCTCGAGGGGCTGGCCGCCACCGTGGAGGCTGCCACGCGCGGCGGCTGACCTGGCGCCGTGCGTGCCCCACCCCCGGTGGGTAGGATAGCACCATGCCCGTCCATGACATCCAAGTCACCAACCGGCTCAAGACCGCTCGGGGCCACCTCGACGGCGTGCTGCGCATGGTGGCCGACGACGCATACTGCCCCGACATCATGAAGCAGCTCGCCGCGGTGCAAGGACTGTTGGAGGCAACCAGCCGCGTGGTGTTCCGCAACCACCTGGAGACCTGCGTCGCCGAGGCGATGCGCCAGGGCCGCACCGAGGAGATCGTCGACGAGCTGATGGAGACCCTCAAGTACGACCGGCGCGTGCTGCGGCCCACGCCAGCCGATCCCGCGGAAGGAAGTCCCGATGAGCACTGACCAGATCGTCGTTCCCGAGATCCACTGCGACCACTGCAAGACCTCGATCGAGGGCGCGCTGCGCCCGCTGCCCGGCGTCGAGGCAGCCTCGGTCGACGTCGCCAGCACCACCGTGACCGTCGACTACGACGAGTCGGTGGTGACCCGCGACGAGCTCGTCGCCACCATCGTCGACCAGGGCTACGACGTCCCTGCCTGATCGGATCCCCGCCATGACCAGCACCACGACACCCCCCGACACCTCGGACACGCCGGACGCCCCGCGGACTTTGGACTTCGAAGTCTCGGGAATGACCTGTGGCTCCTGCGCCGCGCGGGTGCAGCGCGTGCTCGGCCGTCAGGAGGGCGTGGGCGACGCCGAGGTGAACTTCGCCACCGGCAAGGCCCGCGTCCAGGCCGGACCTGGCACCGATGTCGCGGTGCTGACCGCGGCGGTGGACCGCATCGGCTACGGCCTGGCGCCGTTGGCGGAACACACCGGTGACGAGGCCGACACCGGGGGTTCCGACGCCGAGGCGGAGACCCGCAGGTCGTGGCTGCGACGGCTGGCCTTCGCCTGGCCCCTGAGCTTGGTCATCCTGGGACTGTCGATGTTCACCGGCGACGCGATGATGACCGATGCGCGGGTGCGCTGGACCCTGTTCGCGCTGACCACGCCGGTGCAGTTCTACGTGGGTTGGCCCTTCCTGCGGGAGGCCGCCAAGCGGGCTCGCCGCCTCACGGCCAACATGGACACGCTCATCGCGCTGGGCACGCTGGCCGCCTACGGCTACTCGGTGTACGCGCTGCTGACTGGCGGCCACGATCTGTACTTCGAGA
>JACCVM010000133.1 GCA_013698135.1 Euzebyaceae bacterium
TGGCTGGTGCAGCGCCACGCTGGCGCAGAGGTGGCCGAGCGGGTGGCTGCCCGGCTGGAGTACCGCCGCAGCGACGACATCGTGCAGACTCACCGCTGACCAGGCGAACTACAGCTCGGCCTGCAACACCGTCCGCCCACTGCCGGTCGAGACCGTCACGCCGACGGCGTCCTCGCGCAGCAGGGCCGCGTTCAGGTCACAGGTGACCGTCTTGTCGCCAACGCCGATGAAGGTTCCGGCCGCGACGGTGGTCCCGTCTGCCCGCCGGAACGTCACCACATGGGTGCGGTCGTCGTCGAATCCCGAGCCGACGAGCTTGAACTCCGTTCCCCAGGTATGGGCCACGAGGTTGATGTCGGCCTCGACGGTGGGGTCCTGCGTCCGATCACGTCGACGCCGGCCAGCAGCCCCGCCAGCGGCGCGATCTCCGCGTAGTCGCGCGCAACACCTCGTCGGTCTGGTCGGCGACGACGGCGCGTGGGCCAACCACCCGATCTTTGTCGAAGGCAACTGCTTCGGGCTGGGAATGGGCGACACCGCCACCGGTCCGCGCCAGTCGCCGGTCGAGCCGGGCACCTGCGGCGACTACGACGGCGACCGCGGCTTCTCACATCTGCACCTGGACCAGGTCATCTCCGAGAACAATCTCAACTACGGCATCCGCGTCAAGGGGCATGCGAAGGTGTCGATCAGTAACAGCCAAGTCAATGCCTCGGGCTTCCGCAAGAACACCACAGGCGTCGGCAAGCTGAACCCGGGAATCGGTGTCGACTTCGAGGACCGCTCAAGGTGGTCGATCGTCCACAGCAGCATCACCGGCAGCGCCCGCGCCGGGATCAATGTGGAGAGTCGGGCTTGGCGGCCCTTGGAGCTGGAGGACGTCCAGCTGTTCGACAACAACCCGAACTTCACGCAGCGACGGTCCCGCCGCTAACCCCCACGTCGCAGCCGCGCGCGGTGCTCGGTGCGCCAGCGTCCGGCTCCGTCAGCGCTCGACGGGGACGTCGATCAAGGAGCCGTACTCGGTCCACGATCCGTCGTAGTTGCGCACCTTGTCGTACCCCAGGATTTCGTGCAGCACGAACCAGGTGTGTGCGCTGCGCTCGCCGATCCGGCAATAGGCGACGACGTCCTTGTCGCCGCTGACGCCCTTGGCCTGGTAGATGGTCGCCAGCTCGTCGGCGGGCAGGAATGCACCGGTGTCAGGGTTGACGGCCGTGCCCCATGGCACGTTGGCCGCACCGGGAATGTGGCCGGCGACCTGCGCCGCTTCCTGCGGCAGGTGCGGCGGCGCGACGAGTTCGCCGGCGAACTCGGCGGGAGAGCGCACGTCGACCATCGCGGTGCCCTCCGGCGCGCCCACGTAGGTGCTCAGCACCTGGTCGCGCTTGGCGCGGATATCGGCGTTCGGCTCCTTGGCCTGGTAGCCCGACCCGGGCGCCACCTTGGTCGCATCGCCCGTGAGCGGCCGACCCTGCTGCTCCCACAGCTTGCGGCCGCCGTCCATCAAGCTCACCCGGTCGTGGTCGTAGACCTTGAAGTACCAGTAGGCATAGGCGGCGAACCAGTTGTTGTTGCCGCCGTACAGCACGACGTGATCGTCGTTGCCGATGCCCCGGGAACCCATCAGCTCGTTGAAGCGTTCCCGATCGAGGAACGTGCGGCGGACACCGTCCTGGAAGTCGGCCTGCCAGTCGAAGCCGACGGCACCCTCGATGTGGTTGCGGTGGTACGCCGCGGCGTCCTCGTCGACCTCGGCGATGACGGTGCCGGGTTGACCGAGATGGTCGGCGACCCAATCGGTGCTGACAAGCGCTTCGGGGTTGGTGGGCATAACTCACTCCTCGAGGGACCAATGGCGCGCCGAGCCTACTGCGGCTGCGCGGAGCTCGAGGTGGATGGACAGTGGCTACGTTGCATAGCGGTGACCCGAACCGGGACCGCGTGCTGTCAGGCCGGTAAGGCGATCGTCGCCACCAGCGGCAGGTGGTCACTGGGTCCCCGCGGCCCGGCAGCGGCCTCGAGCAAGCGCACGCCACCGTGGACCAACATCTGGTCGAGCGCCGCGCGCGGATCCCACGACGGATAGGTGGGTCCGTGCGTCGCGTGCTGCCAATTCGGGAGACTTGCTCGGACCGACCAACGCGGCAGGTTGAGGTCACCGAGGAGCACCGACGGTCCGCCGGCGGCGCGGGCGAGGCCGGCGGCCACCTGTAGCTGGGCGAGACCGCGCCAGGGCAGGTACGACAGGTGGGTGGTCGTCACCCGCAACGCCAGACCCTCGACGTCCAGGTCGGCAGCCAAGGCGGTGCGCGGCTCAAAGTCCCAGCCGGGACGTTGTGGCGACGCCTGCAGCGTGCGCCGGCCGGCCCCACCGCCCGGCAGCCTGCGTTGCTCGGAGTGGCGAACGGGGAAGCGGCTGACAATTCCCACGCCGTAGGCAGGCCCTTCGGTCTCGTTCCGTCGAGGTGCCCGCCAGCTGGCGTCGGGACTGCCCAGCAATGCCGGTCCGAAGACCCACTCCCAGCCGAGATGCTCCGCGATGGCTTGGACCTGGTTGACCCCACCGCTGCGCTCCAGCGAGCGATCGACCTCCTGGACGGCCACGACATCGGCTCCCAGCGCGACGATCGCCGCCAACGCCGGGGCAAGGTCGGTGACCCCCGAGGCGACGTCGATGCCGTGCAACAGGTTGTATGAAACGATGCGAAGCGCCCGCGCCAGGAGTCTGCCTTTGGTTAGGGTCTCATGCTCCCGGGAACCGTAACGACACAGTGAATCTCGCGCTTCCAGACGCCCTCAACCCCGTGGAACCGGAGCACGGCGTGCTTGTTCGCATGCAGTTGTCGCTCCCTCGAGACGCTCGGTACGTGGCCCTCATGCGCCAGGTGGCCAGTTGCGTGATGTCGGATTTCGGCGTGCCCACCGAGGCCATCGACGACATCCAGTTGGCGGTGACCGAGGCGTGTGGAAACGCGGTGCGCCACGCCACCGGCGCGGCCGAGTACTCGGTGCGTCTCGGTGTTGGCGTGGAGGCCTGCGAGGTCGACGTCATCGACATGGGACCCGGCTTCGACCCGCCCCCGCTGACCAGCCCGACCCATGCCGACTTCGAAACAGGGCGTGGTCTGTACCTGATCCAGGCGCTGGTCGACGATCTGCAGTTCATCCGTGAGGATCACGCAACCCACGTTCGCCTGGTGAAGCGCTGGCCCGGCGTCAAGCTTCCGGAGCCTGCACCGAGCGATTCCTGACCACGGTGGCACCGGCGTGGGCACCCAGTACGTCACCCAACGTCTTGACGACGGGGCCCATGGCCAGGCTGTAGGCACGGGTGGCCAGGATCGCCAACGAGCGCCAGTAGGTGGGATGGCGGTCGATGACCTGCTGATCGACCAGGATGTCGGCGGTCCCGCGCACGGCGCCGGCCGGCTGGGCCGCCACCACGCGGTAGCCCAGTAGACCAAGGGCGTCACCGTGTTCCGCGGCGTCGCCCGCGTCGGCGAACGACACTGAGACCCGGCAGCCTCGAGGGACCGGCGGCAGCTCCTCGGCCCAGTGCGCCTCACCGATCTCCAGGCGCAGGAGCGCTCCTTCGCGCGGTCGGCGCTCAGGCGCCACAGCGTCGGTGTGTCGTCGTCATGGCTGGCTCCCATCACCGGGCAGCACCTTCGGCCGCAGATCGGTCATTCTGTCCCGACGAGCGGCTGGATCCCGGGAAGCCACCCCGTGGCGACGCGACCGCCCGTGCGGTACACCGGAACGACCGCGTGTAGCCCTGCCCGACCGAAGAGGACTCGATGACGAGTCGCCCGACCACGCTCGGGGCGTTGCGCGCCTCGGGGTACGCCGACCGCAGCGTCAAGCAGGAGGTGGCGGCTAACGCCGCGGCCAGGATGGCGCAGGGCCTGCCGGTGGTCGAAGGGCTGGTCGGCTTCGACGAGACGGTGCTGCCCGCGCTGGAGACTGCGCTGCTGGCGGGCCACGACTTCATCCTGCTCGGGGAGCGCGGCCAAGCCAAGAGCCGCATCCTGCGTGCCCTGGTGACGCTGCTCGACGAACTGGTTCCGGTGGTGGCCGGCAGCGAGGTGAACGACCATCCCTACCGCCCGTTCAGTTCGCAGGGTCGGGCGGCGCTGGCGCGGTACGGCGACGACACTCCCATCGCCTGGATGCCGCGGGAGCAGCGCTTCGCCGAGAAGCTGGCCACGCCCGACATCGCGGTGGCCGACCTCATCGGCGACGTTGATCCCATCAAGGTCGCCGAAGGACGCCATCTGGCCGACGAGGAGACGATTCACTTCGGCTTGGTGCCGCGCCACAACCGGGGAATCGTGGCGATCAACGAGCTGCCCGATCTCGCCGAGCGCATCCAGGTGGCGCTGCTCAACGTGATGGAGGAGCGCGACGTGCAGATCCGGGGGTACTCCCTGCGCCTGCCGCTGGACCTGCTGGTGGTGGCCACCGCCAATCCTGAGGACTACACCAACCGCGGGCGGATCATCACCCCGCTGAAGGACCGCTTCGGCGCCGAGGTGCGCACCCACTACCCGCTGCGGCTGGCCGAAGAGGTCGCCGTCATGCGGCAGGAAGCCCGCCTCCCGCAGATCCTCCCCCCGCCGGCGGCGCCGGCGCCCCATTCCGGGGAGATCCTCCCCCCGCCGGAGCTGGCGCCCCATTCCGGGGGGATCCTCCCACCGCCGGCTGAGCTGGCGCCCCATCCCGGAGGGATTCTCCCCGTCACGGTTCCCGACTTCATGGCCGAGGTGCTCGCGGCCTTCACGCGGGCGCTGCGCACGGCCGCGGAGGTCAACCAGCGCTCCGGCGTGTCCGTGCGCTTTTCGACCGGCAACCTGGAGACGCTGGCCGCCAGCGCCGCGCGTCGCGCGTTGCGTAACGGTGAGCGTCGCGCGGTCGCACGCCCGTGCGACCTGGCGCAGGTGTTGTCGGCCGGGATGGGCAAGGTCGAGTTCGAGACCTTCGAAGAGGGGCGCGAGGCCGAGATCCTCGAGCGGCTGCTGCGCCGGGCGCTGCTGGAGGTTTTCCGTCGCCGCACGGGCCGCGTGGACCTGTCGGGGCTGGTCGCCCGCTTCGACCAGGGACTGTCGGTGGAGACCGGCGACCTGGTCAGCGGCGTGGACCTGCTGGCACAGATCGATGAGGTGCCCGGCCTGGCCCGCCTGCTGTCGGCGTTGGCCGTCGACGAGGAGTCGCCCGACTTGGCCGCGGCTGCCCTGGAGTTCGCGCTGGAAGGTTTGCACCTGTCGCGCAAGCTCGACCGCGATGACCTCGGCCCTGGTGCCTTCCGGTACCGCCAGCGCTGATGTCCTGTCCCCAGCATCACATCTGGACGGGCGGTGCACCGTGAGAGTGCGCTACAACCGGTGGTCGGGGTCGCAGGACCCCTTCCCTGCCGACGTGTCACCCGACGCCGTGCTGGAAGAGATCAGCGAGGACCTGCTCAGCGGGCACGACCCGGATTCTGCCTTGCAACGGCTGCTGCAGCGAGGGCTGGGCCAGCGGCAGGGACGCGTCGCGGGTCTGGACGACCTGCGCCGGCGGATCGAGCAGGCCCGCCGGCGCGAGCTTGGGCGCATGGACCTTGAAGGCCCGTTGCAGCAGGTAGCGCAGCGGCTCGCAGAGATCGAGGCCCTTGAGCGCACCGCCTTGCAGCTCGCCGACGACACCCCGCTAGCCGACCGCCATGGCGAGCAGCTCGACGCGTTGCCGTCCGATCCGGCGGCGCGGCTCTCCGCCCTCAACGACTACCAGTGGTACGACGAAGGCGCCGCCGCAGCCTTCCGCGAACTCGTGGATCAGCTGCGCCGAGACGTCGCCGAAGCGACCTTCGGACGCCTTGCGTCGGCGCTCGGATCGCTGAGCCCCGATGACCTCCGGCGGACACAGGATCTGCTCGCCGACGTCAACGCAATGGTCGCCAAGCGCGAGCGTGGGGAAGACACCACAGCTGACTACGCCGCCTTCCGGCAGCGCTACGCCGACCTGATGGACGGGTTGGGCAACCCCGAGACGCTCGACGACCTGCTGGAGGAGCTCGCACGCCGGATGGCGGCGATGTCGCAGATGATGGCCGGACTCGACGCCCACCAGCGGGCGCAGCTGGCGCAGCTGTCCTCCGAGCTCCTCGGCGATCTGGATCTGTCATTCCAGGCCGAGCAGCTGACCCGCAGCCTTCAGCGGCTATATCCCGAGCTGGCCTGGGACGAGGGGGTCCCAGGGGCGATGCCCGGCGGTCAGGAATCGGGCAGCCTGTCATCGACCGTGGACTGGGTGGAGCACCTTCGGTCCTACGAGGATCTCGGAGCCGCACTGCGCCAGGACTACCCCGGCGCGCGGCTGGAGGACGTCGACGAGGAAGCGCTACGCCGCGCGCTGGGCGACGACGCCGTCCACGATCTGCGCGGGCTGCGCGAAGTGGAGCGCGTGCTGGAGGAAGCGGGTGCGGCCAGCCGCCAGCACGGGCGCCTGGAGCTGACCCCGCGTGGCATCCGCAAGCTCGGCGAACGCTCCCTGGCCCGCATCTATGATCGTGCGGTGTCTACAGGTGCCGGGTCTCACCGTGCGGCGGGTTCGGGCGGCGACGGCGAGCTGACCGGCGCCACCCGCCCGTATCGCTTCGGCGACCCGTTTCGCCTCGACGTCGGCCGCACGATGGCCAACGCCGTGGTCCGTACTTGGGCGCGGCAGGGCGGGGTTCGCCTGGAGGACCTTGGAGGGCGGGCGGGTCAGCGGTCCGGAGAGGGGTACCGGCCCGCCACCTTCAGGGGAGCCTCGCCCCGGGCTGCGGTGCGGCTGCATCCGGACGACTTCGAGTTGGCCGAGGCCGAGCGCAGGGTGCGGGCGGCGACGGTGCTGCTGTTGGACATGAGCTTCTCAATGCCGCTGCGGGGCAACTGGGTGCCGGCCAAGCGCATGGCGCTGGCGCTGCACTCCCTGATCGACGGCAGTTTCCCCGAGGACCGTTTCGACGTGGTCGGGTTCAGCGACTACGCGCGGCGGCTGC
>JACCVM010000136.1 GCA_013698135.1 Euzebyaceae bacterium
CTTGCGCCATGGTGTTGTGCAACACCCGGGCACCGACCGGATGCCGTTCGGCGTGGTAGGTGTCCAGGAGGCTCTCGGGTGATGTCTTGTTGACCACCTGGGCCAGCTTCCATCCCAGGTTCACGGCATCCTGCACGCCCGTATTGAGGCCCTGGCCGCCCTGCGGGGGATGCACGTGTGCGGCGTCCCCGGCCAGCAGTACACGGCCGTGGCGGTAGGAGGCTGCCTGCCGCGCCATGTCGGTGAACCTGGAGATCCAGGTGGCGCTGCGAAGCCCGTAGTCCGTCCCGTACACGGCGACGAGTGCCTCGCGAAGCTCGCCCATGCTGGGGTCGCCGGTGTGTTCGACGTGTCGTTCCGTGAGCACGACCCGGAACGGCCCTCCGCCCTCCGCCCGGTTGACGGGACCGATGCCACCACCCTCGGGGCGCATGCCGAGCTCCGGCTCCTCGTCCATCTCGACCTCAGCGATCATCCAGCTGGTCGAGGGATCTAACCCGGGGAAGTCAATACCGGCTGCCTTGCGGATCAGGCTGCGTCCTCCGTCGCACCCGACGAGATACTCCGTTCGGAGCGACGTGTCGCCGGACAGCTCGACATCGACGCCGGTGTCGTCTTGAGCGAAGCCCACCACCCCGCAGCGACGAAGGATCGGAACCCCGAGCTCACCGACCCAGTCAGCCAGGATGCGCTCGAAGTGGCTCTGCCAGAGGGCAAGTAGGTAGTTGTGGCGGGTGGGGAAGTCGCTGATGTCCAAGAGGATCCCGGAGAAGCCCAGGTTCGGATGTTCTTGCCCCGCCGAGAGGAAGCGTTCCGCGATGCCACGCTGATCAAGCACCTCGATGGTGCGGGAGTGAAGACCCCCGGCTCGCGATCCGTCGAGATCCTGACTGGCGCGTCGTTCGACGATGACGACGTCGACCCCCGCCAACGCCAGCTCGCCCGCCAACATCAGCCCGGTCGGGCCGCCTCCTGCGATCACCACCGCATGTTCGGTCATCGCCGCTCCCCGGCGAACGCTGCACCGGACAGGGACAGCCACCTCGCGCAGAGCGACCGCGCGCCAGCGCCGGTCGTCCGCATCCTCCCCGCCAAGTCCTCGACCGGTTCAGCGCTCCCGGTCGACCCATCTGCCGAAGGCAACACACGCATTCCACAACTCCTGGCTTCATAGGTTCTGGCCGTGATCGGCTCAGCGGACGAGTCACGGTCAGCACGCTTGGGTCGCTTGCGGCAAGCCCCCTCTCTCGCGCTATATTGCTAGTGGCGGCGAAGGTTCACGCTCGACGATGCGGGCAAGCTGACCGGTCCCTACCTCGGCAACGCCGAGTGACGAAGCGGCGAAGGCGCTGCTCAGCTTCGGGAACCCAGCAACGGCGATCGACCCCGCACGCCGGGGCGAGCGCAAAGAAGGGCCGGTAGGTCGGCCCGCGACCGGCGCTCGGTCGCTGCGCTGGGTGCGCCGCAGTGATTGTTCGGTTGGTTCACAGCTTGGTGAGCAGGTGGCCGACGCAGGCGACGTGGAGCCAGGTGGTGGCTGACTCGGTGGTGGCTTCGTAGCTGCGGGAGAGGCGCCGCCAGCGGCCAAGCTGGCGAAGCAGTCCTCGACCTTCCACAGCGGTCGGGTGGGCTTGAAGCCCTTGGGCTTGTTCGGCTTGCGCCACCGTTTGGTGGTGACCGTGACCTTGTGGCGGCGCTGAATGCCCTTGACCAGCGGCTCGAACCCGAGGTCGGCGAGCACCTCGCCGACCCGGGGCAGACCGGGAAGGGAATGATCGAGGAGCATCCGGCTGGTCTTGGAGTCGTGCGGGTGGGCCGAGTCGACCCGGGCGGCGACGGGGAGGCCGAGGTAGTCGATGAGCACGGTTCGCTTGGCGCCGAAGGTGCCGCCGTACTTGCCGCCGGCCTCGTGGAACCCGGGGCCGCCTCGTCCGCCCTTGACGGGTCTGACAGTCGAGCGGTGACCATCGACGGTTCGGGGTCCCGGCCGGCCTTGGTCGGGGCCGCCTTGCGTAGCAGGGTCAGGGCCTTCTCCCAGACGCCCTTGGCCCGCCAGCGGCGGAACTGCTGCCAGATCGCACCCCACGGGCCGAAGTGGCCGGGCAGGTAGCGCCACTGGCAGCCAGTGCGGGCCTGGTAGAGGATGGCGTTGACCATCCGACGACGAGGGATGCGGGCCGGAGCACCCCGTCGGCCGGGCGGGTCGAACAGGTCACGGACGAGGCGCTACTGGGCATCGGTCGGGTCGGTTGCGTAGGCCACGACCGCGACGGTGCTCGTCGGCCGTCACGGGGCACTCGCCGCAGCGCCTTTCGTACACAGGGCCTGAGTTGCGGTGCCGTAGCGTGGCGGCTGTGGTAGCGGCACGCGTCCAACCTCCGCGGGCCGGGTCGGGGCTGCGCTGGCGCTCCCCGACGCCGGCAGACATCCCCGCCTGGCTGCAGCTGCTGGAGGCCGCCGAGGCCGTCGATCACGTCGGCGAGCTGCCAGACGCCGACGAGCTGCTTCTCGAGTTCGAGCCCGACTGGGCCGACCCGGAGCGCAATGCCCTGTTCGGATTCGACGGGGAGCAAGCGGTAGCCTTCGCCTGGGTGCAGTGCAATCCCAACACCACCACCGCGTACCGGGTCCAGCTAGGGGGCGAGGTGCATCCCGGGTGGCGCAGGGTCGGCGTCGGGACCTTCCTCCTCGACTGGCTCGAGGCTCGCGGTCGCCAGCTGCGTACGGAGCTGGGCGGGGACCTGCCGGCCAACCTTGAGGTCAGAGTCGACCAGCATCAGATCGACCGCGCCCGGCTCCTGGAGCGCCGCGGCTTCGTCCCGACGCGCCATTGGATCCAGATGGGACGCGACCTGACCGATACGCCGCCGCCTCCACCGCCACTGGAGACTGGGCTGGTCCTGGAGCCCTACCGCCAGGAACTTGACGAGGCGCTGCGCATAGTCCACAACGGGGCCTTCGCCGACCACTGGGGATTCCAGCCCCGCACCTGCGAAGAGTGGCGACGCTGGTACATCGGCCACAACTTCCGCGGCGATCTGAGCCGGGTGGTGCGGGACGGGGAACAGATCGTCGGCTACTGCTTGGCGGAGACCTACCCGCAGGACGCGGAGCTGAAGGGGTACACCGAGGCGTGGGTCGGCGTCCTTGGCACCCGACCAGAGTGGCGGCGGCGCGGGATCGCCGGCGCGTTGCTCGGCGACGCACTGCGGACGTTCGCAGCCGCCGGCTTCGACCGGGCGGCGCTCGGCGTTGACGCCGAGAACGCCTCGGGGGCGTTGCGTGTCTACGAGCGGTCGGGCTTCACCGTCAACAAGCGGTCGGTGACCTACACCAAGCCACTCGAACTCCGCGTTGGATAACCGTGTGCGCGCTTCCGCCCACGGAAGCGGCGTCGCCGCCTCGGCAGTCAGCGGCGTTGCTCTCGCACGTGAGAGCGGGGAGTAGCATCATGCGATGGCAGGCCGGTGCTTCCCAGTGGTCTACGCGGAGGCGGTTGAGTCGACCGCTGCGTTCTACGAGCTGTTGGGTTTCGTCCGGCACGTCCAGCTCCCGCCTGAAGGCGAAGCCGGTTATGTCGGCCTTCGACGCGATGACGGGGAGTTGGCGGTCGTCGCGAGTCAGTGGCCGCAGGATCAGTTCGGGATGCAATTCGGAACCGCTCCCCGCTTCGAGATGTTCGTGTACGTCGATGACGTGGACGGGACAGTCGAGAGACTCCGTCTAGCAGGGACGGACATCCTCCGGCAGGCAGAAGACATGCCCTGGGGCGAGCGTGTCGGCTACGTGTTGGATCCCGACGGGAATCCGGTGGCGGTGGCAGCTCCTTCGACGTGATCGGGGTGGCGGCACCGTGCTTGGCTGGCGCGTTGTCAATCTGAGCTACCCCCGAGCGACGTCTGGATGCGGGATGGCGCGCAAGTCGAGGGTGGCGATTCCGCGGAAGTCGTCGGGATTGCAGGTGTAGAGGGGCAGGTCGTTCGTGATCGCCGTAGCAGCAATCATCGCGTCGTAGGTCCGTGCGTGAGCTTTGCGTCCGGCACGGCGCAGTGAAGCGGCGACCCGACCGAAGGCTCGCGCTGCATCCGCATCAAACGGAAGCGCGTCAAAGTCGGTCTCAGCCTGTTGCAGGTGAGCCTGGCGGGCCGCACGCTCGTCTTCACTCGTGGCAACAAGGGGCCCAACAGACAGTTCGGCGAGCGTGACAGCGGTGATGAGGGGCTCGACCGGCAGGGCCGCATCGGTGAGTCGCCCGAGCAGGATGACGGTGCTCGTGTCGAGCACGCCCCTCGGGGAGCGTTGCCCCTCTGTCACAGCGTGCTGTCGAGGGCGGCATCAATGTCGGCGCGCAACCCATCCGGATCGACCTGTGGAAGCCGTGCCCGTCGCTGGATCAATACCGCCGCGGACACCGCCGGTCGCAGCGGCCGCAGTTCTGCCACGGGCGTTCCTGAGCGGGTGACGGTGATGCGTTCTCCTGCTGCCACCCGATCGACCACATCACCGCCGTGGTTACGGAGATCTCGGATCGACACGGTCGCCATGCCCGTGACTGTATCACCCGTGAGACGCGGGCTGCTGCGCGGACCGGATGACGCGGTACCAGCGGTAGCCGTAGCCCTCGAGCCGGAAGGTGACGTCGCCGCTGGCCTCGTGGCGGCGGTCCGACAGCAGATCGACCAGCGCGGTGCAGCCGTCGTCGAGTCGCAGTGTGGCGTCGCGCTCGTGTGGCGTGAAGTTGTGCAGGGCCAGCACGGTGCCGCCGTCGTAGTCGCTGCGGTGGGCGAGCACACCAGGCGCCCCGCTGTCGAGTAACCGCAGGTTGCCCCGTCCCAGCTCCGGCGTTTCCTTGCGGCGGCGGATCAGGCGCTCCATCCAGTTCAGCAGCGAGTTTGTGTCCGGCTGTTGCGCCGCAACGTTCACCGCCTCGGGGCCGTACTCACCGGTGGGCAGCGGCCGGCGCAGGCTCGCGGGATCGGCCGTGGAGAAGCCTCCGCCGGGCTCGGCAGTCCACTGCATCGGTGTGCGAACGCTCATGCGGCCGGGGATGTTCAGGTTCTCCGCCATGCCGATCTCCTCGCCATACAGCAGCACGGGCGTGCCGGGCAGTGAGAACGCGAGGCTGTAGGCGAGCTCGATTCGGCGGCGGTCCCCGGCGACCATCGGCGGGAGCCGCCGGCGGAGGCCGCGCCCGAACAGCTGCATGCCCGGATCGGGGCCGAAGGCCGCGAACACGTCGTCGCGTTCCTGGGGTTGCAGCTTGTCCAGGGTCAGTTCGTCGTGGTTGCGCACGAAGTTGGCCCACTGGCAGCCGGCGGGGACCTCGGGCAGTCGTTGCAGCATCTGCCGCAGCGGCGCGTCGTCGCAGCGCGCCAGCGACAGGTGCAGCGCCTGGTTGGTCAGGAAGCTGAACTGCATATCCAGCTCGTCGCCGTGCTCCCCGAAGAACCGGCGGACCTCCTGCGGCTCCAGGTTGACCTCGCCGAGCAGGATCGCGTCTCCTCGCCGGCGCGACAGGAAGGCGCGCAGCGCCACCAGGACGTCGTGGGCGTTGCCGCGGGGTTTGCCCTCCGGCAGCACTTCCAGCAGGTAGGGCACCGCGTCGACGCGGAAGCCGGAGACACCCAGCTGTAGCCAGAAGCCCATGATCTTGGCGATCTCCTCGCGGACCGCCGGGTTGCTGATGTTCAGGTCGGGCTGGTGGGCGTAGAAGCGGTGCAGGTAGTGCTGGCCGGCCACCCCGTCGTAGGCCCAGTTGCTGGTCTCGGTGTCGGGAAACACCAGGTCGGTCGGGCTCTCCGGCGCCTCGTCGCGCCAGACGTAGTAGTCACGGAACGGCGAGGCCGGATCGGATCGCGCCTGTTGGAACCAGGGATGCTGCGACGACGTGTGGTTCACGACCAGGTCGACGATGATGCGCAGCCCGCGGCCGGCGGCGGTGCGGACGAAGGCCACGAAGTCGCCCAGCGTGCCCAGCCGCGGGTCGACACCGTAGAAGTCGATCACGTCGTAGCCGTCGTCCTGCCCCGGGGTTGGGTAGAAGGGCATGAGCCACAGGCAGGTGACGCCGATCCCGGCGAGGTAGTCGATGCGGTCGGTCAGGCCGCCAAAGTCGCCGCAACCGTCTCCATCGCTGTCGGCGAACGTCTCGACGTCGAGGCAGTACAGCACCGCGTCCTTCCACCACAGGTCGTCGGCCGCCGCCATGCCCATCCCGAGGACTCTGCCCGCGCGCCGGATGGGCCACACCGCTGTCGTGGCGCGCCGTGCCGTTGCCGCCGCCGGTGATGGGTGCTGCAGCTACTCACCGGTGATACTCGACGAGCTGTGAGGTCCCGCCGGCATGGTCTGGGCTGGTCTTGGCTGCTCGGGGGAAGGAAACGTGGTGGCGGATAGGGACGGCCCGGACCACGGGATCTGGGCTCTGGCGGACCTGGTGACGCCGATGGCAATGCGAGTGGCGGCGACGTTGCGGGTGGCCGACCACATCACGCAGGGCCTTCGTACGGCTTCGGCGCTGGCTGAGGTGGCGCACGTCGACACCGACACGCTCGATCGCTTGCTGCGACATCTCGTCACCGCAGGAGTGCTCGACCTCGACGAGTCCGGCGGGTACACGCTGACCGATCGCGGCGAGTCCCTGCGCGACGACCATCCCTCCGGCATGCAGGCCCTGCTGGACATCGACGGCGCGATCGGTCGGGCCGATCTGTCCTTCGTTGGGTTGCTGCACTCGGTGCGCACCGGTGAAGCGGCGTTTCCCGTGCAGTTCGGTCGTCCCTTCTGGGACGACCTGGGATCCGACCCCAGGCGCACAGCGTCCTTCGAGGCGCAGATGGGTACCGACGTCGCGGCCTGGGCGCCACCCGTGGTCGCGGCCTTCGACTGGGGGTCCCTGGGGCACGTGATCGATGTCGGAGGCGGCAACGCAACCTTGCTGATGGCGATGCTGCGTGCGTATCCCACGTTGCGGGGCACGGTCTTCGACCAGTCGGGCACCGCGGAAGCGGCTCGGGCGGCATTGGCTGCCGCGGGTCTGGCTGACCGAGGCGAGGTCATATCCGGGAGCTTCTTCGATCCGCTGCCCTCGGGCGCGGGAGGCTATGTGCTGTCCGCGATCCTGCACGACTGGGACGACGAGTCGGCCAAGACGATCCTGCGGGGCTGTGCCGAAGCCGCGGGACCAGGCGGCAGGGTGTTCGTCGTGGAGAAGACCGGGGCCGACGGTGCCTCGCCGTCCACCGAGATGGACCTGCGGATGCTGGTCTACTTCGGTGGCCGTGAACGCGGTGTGGCCGAGCTCACCTCACTAGCGGCGGACAGCGGTCTGGGCGTCGTGGCGGTGCATCCGGTAGGCGATCTGTCGGTCGTCGAGCTCAGGGAGGCGATCAGGGACTGAAGTGACCGGCGTCCGCGAGTTCTGTGGCGCGACGGACCAACTCAGCGAGCACGTCGAAGTCGAGGTCGTCGACCCGCTTCGCACGGATGCAGCTCCGCCCGACCGAGACCTTGCCCAGCCGGTCCTTGTTGGCCTCCGCCAGGTAACTGCCGCCCTCGGTTGCCGACAGGTAAAGGCTGACGCCCGTCTTGGTGCTGGCCACTCCGATGACGAACCAGGCACCCTCCCGGCCGCTGGCGTAGCGGTAGTGGTACGAGCCGTAGCCGAGCGTGGACCCCCACAGCGCCGGCGTGAGTTGCGGCGCGGTGCGGCGCACCACGTCGTGCACGCGCTGCACGAACTCCCGCCGCTCCTCCGGCAGATCCGCCAGGAACGCGGCAACCACCGGGTCGTCGCCTCGCCGCTGAGCCACCCGCTGCTTGCCCTGTGCCGACATCGCCATCGACTCCTGGCGGCGCAGGGTCGCGATCTGTTCCGCGCGGCGGAACCGCAGGGCCGACCAGTCCGCGTCGATCGAGACCTGCCGCACCGCCTCGAAGCCGAGGTCCCCGAGCGGCTGCCAGCCCTGCATCTGGCTGATATCCGAGCGATACCGCTTCGAGGACTTCTTCGGGTAGGCGAACCACAGCACCGCGTCGTCCGCCAGAGCCGG
>JACCVM010000101.1 GCA_013698135.1 Euzebyaceae bacterium
ACGGTCGCGGTGCTGCGCGGACACCGCGCACGCCAGCTCGAAGAGCGAATGATGATGGGTCCGGCTTGGGTCGACGACGCGCACGGGCCGCTCGTCTTCGCTCAACCTGACGGCGCCGGCGTCAACCCCGAGGCGCTGTCCCGGCGGTTCCAACGGCTCGCACGAGCGTCACAGCTCCCGCCAGTCGACGTCCACGGCCTCCGGCACAGCTACGCCACCGCTGCCTTGCGGGCGGGAGTGTCACCCGAGGTGCTGTCCAAGCGTCTGGGTCACGCGGACGTGGCGATCACGCTGTCCATCTACGCGCACGTCCGCCCGGGTGACGACGCGCACGCAGCCGAGCTGGCGGCGGCGGCCATTCTCGGCTCCGGGTAGCAAACGGGTAGCAGACGGGTCCCGAGACGAGAAGCGCGCCTGAGGCCCCGGGGGCGTTTCCACTGGTCAGAAGCGGTGTCGGCGGGGGGACTTGAACCCCCAAGGACCGAAGTCCACATGGCCCTCAACCATGCGCGTCTACCTAGTTCCGCCACGCCGACGTGGAGGGGTGCGGCGAGTATGCCCGTGGGTCAACGGCCCCGCAAAGGACCAGCGAGTCAGCCCTGGGGGCCTTCCAGCAGCGCACCCAGCTCGAAGTGCATGCCGTCGGGACGGCTCCAGCGTCCGCCCCAGGCGAAGCCCCAGCGGTCGAAGATTTCGACGATTCGCGGGTCCATCGTGGGCGGCTGACCCAGTCCGTTGGTGGAGACGTTGAGGTCAACGGCCAGGCCCCACGAGTGCATCGACAGCGGCCTCGCGGGATTGAAATCGATGTGGCGAGGCACCCAGCAGCCACCGTAGTCCGACGTGTCGATGAGCTCGGCGAGCCCCGCTTCTTCGATCTCGCCGAGGGCGCCGGCGAGTTGGTCGACCATCCGGCGGTGACAGGTCACCGCGCCGGTGAGGACCGGCACCTCGCGGCTGACGATGTTGCGCTGCACCCAGTCGGCGTCGATCTGGATCATCCCGTCGCCCATGTCGACGTAGGTGTACGGCTCGAACTCCTCGCGGGCGTCCTCACCGACAAGGAAGGCACGTTGGGTCTCGGGTTGGGCGAGCACCCCGGCGCTGACGCCGAGCGCGGTCTCGATCTGCGAGGCCACGGCGGCCGCGTCGGCGTCGTCGCTCAGCGCCACAAGGACGTGGCGCCGGCCGCGCAACCGCAGCTTCTTCGCCGTCGCGCGGTTGACGAGGAGGTCGGCCACCGGCGGCACGCCGTTGGAGGCATAGGCACCAACGCGCAAGGCGGAGCCGTCCGCTCCGGCCTTCACGGTGGCGCCAAGCTTGGCGCCCAACGTCGTGCCCGTGTCATGGGTGAAGGCAGCGTCACCCTCGACGATGCGCTGCCACACGCCCACCTCGTCCGCGGTCAGCTGAGGAGTCACCCGCCGGAACTGGCGCGGGTTGACGGCGGCGACCGTGACGTTGCGGCCCTTCACCGGCACACGACCCACTTCGATGGCGGTGGCGAACGTCACACCGTCGATCCGGCGCACCCGTTCGGCGACGGCGTCGGTGTCGACGTCGCGCAGGCGCAACCGCGGCTGCAGGGCCTTGACCTTGGCGAACCGCGCGGCGGGGACGGTGCCGCTGGGATCGGGCGCCGCCGGTGCCGACAACTGTCCCATCACCAGCGCCTCTTTGGTGGAACCCGCTGGTGCGTTCCCGGTGAGCACGGGCGCCGGGGCCTCGGTGGTCGAGGGGGCAGGCTCATCGGAGGGAGCCTGGGACACTACGGTACGGCGCTGCGACGAAGCCGTGGCCCTGGTGCCCGACAGGGGGCCGAGCGACGGCAGCAAGGTGACCGCGAGCAGCACGGCAAGCGCGCCCAACAGGGCCGCCTTCCACGTCTTGAGCTGCCGAGGTATCCGCAAGGCGTCACTTTCCAGGTGCACCGGAATCCGCCGCCGCAGTTGCGGTCGGTCAGGTCAATGCTGCCACCCTGGCGGTCGCCTGTCTGACGCCAGGTGCTCGGTGAAGTGGTCGGCGGCCAACCGCGCGACCGACTCCAGCGCTCCTCGCTCCTCGAACAGATGGCTGGCGCCCGGCACGACCGCCAGCGAACAGCCCAGCGTCGACTGGGCCTCGGTGTTGAGCCGCAGCACCGTCGCGTCGTCGCCGCCGACGATCAGCAGCACCGGTGCCCGCACGTCGCGCAGCGCCGCGCCGGCGAGGTCCGGCCTGCCGCCCCTCGAGACCACCGCCGCCACCAGCTCGGGTTCGGCGGCAGCGACCATCAGCGCGGCCGCTGCACCGGTGCTGGCGCCGAACAGGCCGATCCGCTGCCCAAGGCTTTCCGGCTGGGAGGCGGCCCACGCCACGATGGCGGCTAGCCGCCGGGCGAGTAGTGCGATGTCGAAACGCAGCTCGGCGGTGCGCCGGTCGAGGTCGTCCTCGTCGGCGGTGAGCAGATCGGCGAGCAGCGTCGCCATGCCCGCGGCGTGCAGGACGTCGGCGACCGCACGGTTGCGCGGGCTGGCGCGGCTGCTGCCACTGCCGTGAGCGAACACCACCAGCGCACGGTGACCCTCGGGGAGCACGAGATCGCCGTCGAGCTCAAGGCCGTCGGCGGGGATGCGCACCCTGCGGACCCCAAGGCTTCCTTCGCCGCTCATTCCCACCCCACGAGGTCCGCCACTCAGCGGGTATCCCGGTGCGCGTCGGGGGTCCTGCCGAGCAGCTCGAGCACCTCCGCGTCGCTGGTCTGGTCGAAGTGCCGATACCACTGGCCAACGGCCCGAAAGACCGCCGGGGTGTGCAGTGCCACGATCTCGTCGGCCTCGGCGGCCAGCCGTTGCACCGTCGCGGGAGGTGCGACGGGAACCGCGAGGATCAGGCGCCCGGGTCGGTGCTCGCTGAGCGCGGCCAGGGCTGCACGTGCGGTTCCGCCGGTGGCCAGACCGTCGTCGACCAGGACTACCGTGGCCCCGGCCAGCGACGGCAAGGGCCGCCCACCCCGGTAGCGGTCGACACGGCGCTCCAGCTCGGCCTGCTCGGCGGCGGTGGTCGCTCGCAGCTGGTCGTCGTCGCCGCGCCAGGGACCCGCCCGCTCGTCGAGGACGACCACGCCGCCCTCGGCGATCGCACCGATTCCCAGCTCAGGGCGACCGGGCGCGCCGAGCTTGCGAGCGACGAAGACCTCCAGCGGAGCGTTCAGCGCCTTGGCAACCTCTACCGCGACGGGCACGCCGCCGCGCGGCAGCGCCAGCACGACGGGTTTGCTGTCTCGTAGCGGCGCCAGCCGCTCGGCCAGCTGGCGGCCTGCGTCGTGCCGATCGGTGAACCGCACCTCGTTCCCCTCGTGCGTGGTCGCGTGTGTACTCGTATGCCCCGCGCCCTCGCAGGTGGCGGCGGTCGGTGCTCAGCCCAGCGCGGCGCGCACCCGTCGGGCGTTGGCCGCGAGTCGGTCCTCGGCGTGCACCTGCCGGCCGCTGCCGTCCCACGCCACCGGCAGCTCGACCCAAGACCGGCAGCCGGCGTAGGCCTCCAACCTCGGCAGTGTCACGGGGTGGGGCAACTGCACGGCGCGGGCGACGAGCACCTGCAGCTGGTGCTTGGGCCGAAACTCCAGGCGGTCAGCCCGGACCGAATCCTGAGTCCAGATGTGCAGGTCGGCGATGTCGGCCAGCCCCTCCGGCCGCGCCACCGGTACCACGTCGACCAGCGACACGCCGCAGCGCACCGTGATGGTGCCGCCTGCCTCGTCGACGTCGGCCTCGCCGGCGGCCAGAAGGTCGTGGTGCTCTGGCCGGACGCGCTCGCGGTGGCTGTGCGCCACGGTGGGGAACAGCACGAAGCGGTCCCGGTCGACGCGAAAGGACTTCTCGTGGATCCCGCCCTTGCGCACCAGCACGGTCTGGCGCCCGTCGAGCAGGGCCACCGCGGCCGCACCCCACTCCTTGAGGGCGACGGAGGTTGCCAGGACCGCGGAATCTTGGGTAGCGACCGGGGGCATGTCGTTAGTGTACGGACGACACCAGGACACCGCCCCGCCCCTCCCGAGCAGGAGACGTGATGCCCGCCAGCGCATCGACCCCCACAGAACTCGTCGAAGCCGTCTACGCGCGCACTGCCGAGGCCGTGGCCGTTGGCCGCGAACGGCTGGGGCGCCCGCTGACCCTGGCCGAGAAGATCCTGTTCGGCCACATGGCCGACGCCTCGGCGCAAGACCTTGAGCGCGGGCGCGCCTACGGCGAGTTCCATCCCGACCGGGTGGCCATGCAGGACGCCACCGCCCAGATGGCGCTGCTGCAGTTCATGACCGCCGGCCTGCCGCAGGTGGCCGTCCCGTCGACGGTGCACTGCGACCACCTGATCCAGGCCGAGACCGGCGCCGTGCACGACCTCGCCGTGGCCAACGAGTCCAACCGCGAGGTCTACGAGTTCCTGCGCACGGTGTCGGCCAAGTACGGGCTCGGCTTTTGGAAGCCCGGCAGCGGGATCATCCACCAGGTGGTCCTGGAGCACTACGCCTTCCCAGGCGGGATGATGATCGGCACCGACAGCCACACGCCCAACGCCGGTGGCCTTGGCATGGTGGCCATCGGCGTTGGTGGCGCCGACGCGGTGGACGTGATGGCCGGCATGCCCTTCGGGCTGCGGATGCCGCTGCACATCGGCGTGCGCCTCACCGGGTCGCTCGACGGGTGGACGTCGTCCAAGGACGTGATCCTCGCCGTCGCCGGCATCCTCACCGTCAAGGGCGGCACCGGGGCGATCGTCGAGTACTTCGGGCCCGGCGCCGAGTCCATCTCTGCCACCGGCAAGGGCACGATTTGCAACATGGGCGCCGAGATCGGCGCCACCACCTCGCTGTTCGGCTACGACGACGCGATGACCCGCTACCTCAAGTCCACGGGGCGAGAGGAGATCGCCGACCTCGCCGATGCCCACCGCGGGCATCTGCGCAGCGACCCCGAGGTCGCCGACGATCCGCGGGCCTACTACGACCGGGTCATTGAGATTGACCTGGAACGTCTGGAGCCGCAGATCGTCGGGCCGCACACTCCGGATCTGGCCCGGCCGGTGTCGCAGATGGGGGCCGACGCCAAGGCCAACGACTACCCCGTCGAGATCACCAACGCCCTGGTCGGTTCGTGCACCAACTCGTCATACGAAGACATCGGACGCGCGGCACACGTCGCCCGCCAAGCCAAGGAGGCGGGGCTGCGCGTCAAGACCCCCCTGCTGATCACCCCAGGCTCCGAGCAGGTCCGTGCCACCATCGAACGCGACGGCCTGCTGGGCGACCTGGAGGCGATCGGGGCCACGGTGCTGGCCAACGCCTGCGGACCGTGCATCGGGCAGTGGAAGCGCACCGACAACCTGGGCGGCACGCGCAATTCGATCCTCAGCTCGTTCAACCGAAACTTCCCGCGGCGTAACGACGGCTTTGCCGAGACGCTGGCATTCATCGGGTCGCCCGAGATCGTCGTGGCGGCCGCGCTGGCCGGCCGGCTGGACTTCGACCCGCGGCACGACCAGCTCGACGGCGTGACCTTGCGAGCCCCGGAGGCCGACGAGCTGCCGGACGGTGGCTGGGACTCCGGCGAGTCTGGGTTCGCCGAGCCCGCCGCCGACGGCGCGTCCGTCGAAGTCGTCGTCGACCCCGGCAGCGACCGCTTGCAGCTGCTGGAGCCCTTCGCCGCCTGGCCGGGCGGCGACTACGAAGGTTTGCCGGTGCTGCTCAAGGCTGTCGGCAAGTGCACGACCGACCACATCTCGGCGGCCGGGCCGTGGCTGCGCTTCCGTGGCCACCTGGACAACATCTCCAACAACCTGTTCATCGGGGCCAACAACGCGTTCGCCGACGAGCCCGGTCACGGCGTGGACCAGCTGGACGGGCAGGTGCGCAAGCTGCCCGACATCGCCCGTAACTACACGGCCAAGGGCAGGGGTTGGGTCGTGGTCGGTGACGAGAACTACGGGGAGGGATCGTCGCGCGAGCACGCCGCGATGGAGCCCCGCCACCTCGGCGGCCTGGTCGTGCTGGTGCGCAGCTTCGCGCGCATCCACGAGACCAACCTGAAGAAGCAGGGGATGCTGCCGCTGACGTTCGCCGACCCCGCCGACTACGACGAGGTGCGCGTCGACGACCGCATCGACGTGGTCGGCCTCGCCGACCTCGCGCCCGACCGACCCGTTCGCGTGCGACTGACCCACGCCGACGGCAGCACGTACGAGCTGGAGGCCAACCACACCTTCAACGCCGAGCAACTGGGCTGGTTCCGCGCCGGCTCCGCCCTCAACGCCATGGGCGCCACCACCGGCTGACCGCCCGGTGAAGCGCCCCGGCCAGACGGTCCTCAAGCCGCGAAGCGGTAGGACACATGGCTGTTAGGTTGGCCGGTGACATGAAGGTCGTGCTGCGCAACCCGAGCCGCACCGAAGTCGTGGCTGGGCCCGCCAGGGTCGGCGACGTCCTTGCTCGCTTTGCCATCAACCCTGAGACGGTCCTGGTCATCCACGCCGGTGAACTGGTCACCAAGGACGTCGTGATGGCTGACGACGCCGAGCTGGAGGTACGGCCGGTCATCTCCGGCGGGGCCGGTCCGGCGCGGTGCCACCAGTGCCATGGCACGGCGGTGATCGAGGTGCGGCGCCACAACGCCGCCTACTGTGCCGAGCACTTCGTCGATCACGTCCGCACGCAGGTTCGTGAGGCCATCGACCGCCACCGGATGATGTCCTACGACGACCGCATCCTCGTCGCGGTCTCCGGCGGCAAGGATTCGCTGGCCCTCTGGGACCTGCTGCTGGACATGGGCTACCGCGCCGACGGGCTGTATCTAGGGCTTGGCATCGGTGAGTACTCCGATTACTCCGGCCGGCTGGTGGCCGATTACGCCGCCGCGCGCGACGCCACCCTGCACACCGTGGACCTGGCCGGCGAGTACGGCTACGACATTCCCACCGCGACCGGCTTGCGCAACCGCTCCTCGTGCGGCGTATGCGGGCTGTCCAAGCGCTACGTGTTCAACCGTGTGGCGCTGGAGCACGGCTACGACGTCATGGCCACCGGCCACAACCTCGACGACGAGGCGGCGCAGCTGCTCGGCAACGTGCTGCGCTGGCAGACCCCGTTCATGGCTCGCCAGTCGGTGGCCCTGCCCGACAGTGGCGGATTGGCGCGCAAGGTCAAGCCGCTGTACCGCCTGGGGGAACGGGAGATGGCCGCCTACTGCGTCATCCGGGGCCTCGAGTACGTGGTGGAGGAGTGCCCGATGGTGGGCGGCAACACGGTCCTGCGCTACAAGGACGCGCTCAACGAGCTGGAACGCACCAGCCCAGGCACCAAGGCGCAGTTCCTGTTCGGTTTCCTTGACCGGGTCCAGTCCACGCACTTCGCGAACGCCGACCCGGCGGGGGAGCAGCTGGTCGCCTGCAGTGGTTGCGGCCTGCCGACCACTCGACCACGGCAAACCGACATCGCGCCCGTCTGCGCCTTCTGCCGCACCCGCGAACGGGTGGTGGCTTCGGCCGGTCGCCGCGACGGCGTCACCGCCACCCGGCCGTGACCCGCAGTTCGCCGTGACCGTCCGCCATCCGGGCCACCCTGATCCCTTCGGCGACGGTGACAAGGTCCTGCTGCTGGACCGCAAGCAGCGGCGCTACCTGCTGACCTTGCGTCCCGGCGGTGAGTTCCACTCCCACTACGGTGTGCTGCCCCACGGGGCGTTGCTGGGGCTGCCCGAGGGCTCGTCGGTGACGACGACGAAGGGCTCGACCTTGCTGGCGGTCCGTCCGACCTCTGCCGACTGGACCGTCAAGGCTCCGCGCGGAGCGCAGGTGGTCTACCCCAAGGACCAGGCGATGATCGTGGCGTTGGCCGACATCTGCCCGAGGGCCACGGTGGTCGAGGCCGGCGCCGGCTCGGGAGCACTCACGTCGGCGCTGCTGCGGGCGGTCGGCCCCGGCGGGCAGGTCATCAGCTTCGAGCTGCGCGACGAGTTCGCCGATGTCGCCGAGCGCAACGTCATCGATCGCTTCGGCACCCACCCGCACAACTGGCAGCTGCGGCGAGGCGATGTCATCGCGGGGCTGTCGGGTATGGCCTGCGACCGCGTGGTGCTCGACCTGTCCGAGCCATGGACGGTGCTGGACGCCGCCGTCGAGGCGCTGCACTCCGGCGGCATCTTGTGCGGCTACACCCCGTCGGTGCCGCAGGTGATGCGCCTGCACGAGGCGCTGGCCGGCGACGCTCGTTGGGGGATGTCGCAGACGACCGAGACGCTGGTGCGCGGCTGGCACGTTGACGGCCTGGCCGTGCGGCCCGACCACCGCATGGTTGCCCACACCGCCTTCCTGACGACGGCCAGGCGTCTGGCTGGCTGAGGCTGGCTACGCCTGGAAGCGGTAGCCGCGTCCATGCATCGTCAGGATCCGGCGAGGTGTCGAGGGGTCAGCCTCGATCTTTTGGCGCAGCCGCCGGATCTCCACGGTGACCGCAGACGGCTGACCATGGCTGAACCCCCAGACCTGGGCCAACAGCGTGCGGCGGTCGAAGGTGCGGTCTGGCTGCCGCATGAGGTGCACCAGCAAAGCCTGCTCCAGCGGCGTCAGCGTCACCTGCCTGCCACCGCACCAGGCTTGATGGGTCACCAAATCCACGGTCACGTCCCCTGCGGTAACCGTCCGGTCACCGCCGGCCTGTGCGGCCCCGGCCGGTGCGCTGCGTCGCAGGATCGCCTCCACCCGAGCGGCGACCTCGCGAGCGGAGAACGGTTTGGTGACGAAGTCGTCGGCACCGAGGCGCAACCCGTTGACCACGCTGTCTTCGTCGCGGCGGTCGCTCAACAGGATCACGGGGGTGGTGTGGCGACCACGAAGGGCGCGCAACACCTGCAGACCGTTCATGCGCGGCAGTGACAGGTCCAGCACCATCAGCCGCGGCGGATTAGCTAGGGCCGAGGCCAGCGCCTCCTGCCCGTCGTGGAGCACCTCCACGTCGAAGCCGTCCCTGCGCAGATAGGCCGACAGCACGCTGGTGGTGTTGTGCTCGTCGTCGACGACGAGCACACGACCGGGTGCTGCGGCTGGTGAGGCCGTCATGGCCTCCACGACTTCCACCTCGGGCGCCCACGCCCACCGGTCGGGGGGGCTCCCGGCCGCCGACAGGGGGATCGGTACGGGACGGTCGGTAACAAGGATATTACAGAACCGCCCGTTTTGGGGCCTCGGGTACGAATCAACGCTGAGATAGCCCATGATCGGAGGTGTGGTTTGCGCCGTTTCTTGCAGTTTGGGGTCGTTGTGGTCGGACTGACGCTGGTGTATATGGTCGCGCCTCTCATCGGGTCTCCCGGCAGTGGTGAGGTCCGGCGCGTCGTCACCGAGGACGGGCAGACCCGGCTGGTGCCGGTCGTGCCCAGCCAGCGGGAACCCGCCGTCACCCGGCGCCTGCGCGACCTGCGCCACAACGGCGGCGACGACGTCCAAGTCGCCAGCGGTGACGACCCGGTCGCCGGTTCATCTAGTCGGCTACGCAGCTTGTTCGTGAACGACAAGCGCAAGGGTGGGCCGATCGGTCGGATTCAGATCCCCGCCATCGACGTCAACGAGCGCTACCGGCGCGGGGTGTACGACGAACCCCTGCGGAAGGGCCCTGGTCACTGGCCGGGCACGCCGCTGCCGGGCGCCCCTGGCAACAGCGTTCTGTCGGGTCACCGCACGACCTACACAAAGCCGTTCGCCGACCTCGACCTGCTGGATCGCGGCGACCGCGTGGTCACCACCCTGGGCGGCAAGCACCGCACCACCTACCGCGTGACCAAGACGACCGTGGTCCCCGAATCGAAGTACGTGAAGTTCGTCCTGCGCCAGCCACAGGCCCGGCGCGCCCGAATGATCACGATGTTCGCCTGCACCCCCAAGGGCTACCGGACCCACCGCATCGTGGTGCAGGCCAAGGCGCGGCCCTCAGATCTCGACGCCGTCGATCGAGGAGGTGCTCGCGGCTAACCGGCTTTGCAGGCCACCACGGTCCATCCGATTGAAGAAAGGTGCAGTCTTGAAGAGGCCTGAGCTGTTTCACGGCCAGCCCGTCATGGCGTTCGACACCGAGGACAG
>JACCVM010000180.1 GCA_013698135.1 Euzebyaceae bacterium
TCCCTAGACTCCGTGCTCCATGGCAGACGCCGGCGAGCTGACCCGCCGCAGCCCCAAGCGGCTGCGCGCCCCGGTGATCATCGCACGGCTCGACGAGCTGTATGACGGTGGCGTGGTGGAGCTGGACTGGACCACCCACTTCGAGTTGCTGGTGGCCACGATCCTGTCCGCCCAGTCGACCGACAAGAAGGTCAACGAGGTCACCAAGCAGCTCTTCGTTCGCTATCCGGGACCCGAGGCCTACGTGTCCGCCGACCCTGAACAGGTGCAACGCGAGATCTACCCGACGGGCTTCTACCGCCAGAAGACCCGCAGCCTGCAGGCGATGAGCCAAGCGCTCCTGGAGCGCCACGACGGGCAGGTCCCGCTGACGATGGCCGAGCTGGTCGCCTTGCCCGGGGTGGCGCGCAAGACCGCCAACGTCGTGCTCGGCGCCGCAGCGCCCGAGGCGCACATCGCCGACCGCGACGCCGGGATCGCGGTAGACACCCACGTCAAGCGGCTGTCGCGCCGGTTCGCGTTCACCCGCTGGAACGACCCCGTCAAGATCGAGGGCGACCTGATGAAGCTGCTGCCCAAGGCCCAGTGGCCCAGCGCCAGCTTGTCGATCATCTTGCACGGGCGGCGGGTATGCGACGCGCTGCGGCCCCGGTGCGCCGACTGCGTCGTGGAGCGGCTGTGCCCGTCGTCGCAGCTGGCGGGTCGCCGCGATCTGGCTGGCCAGGCGCGCAGCATGGGCGGGGGCTGAGCAGCCGCGCTCTGCGCGAGGCGCCGCGGAGAGTGTCAGCGCCGGCGGGCGACAACCCGCTCCGCGGCCACCACCGCGGTGGCCGCCAGGCCGAGGAGGACGGCCACGACCTGTCGATCCCGCAGCGGGGTTTCGGGGAGGGCGCCACCTTCGCGCACCACCGACCCGTCTCGCGCGCGGATGATCGTCACCTCACCGCTGGCCGCGTCGACGCGATGGAACTCGCCGACGACCTCCAGCACGTCACCCCTGGTCTGGGGGCCGCCAATGACGGTGATCGTGTCGGCCAGGGAGCCTGGGATGAATACCCCGACCCCCGCGTTGCCGCCGCGAAAGTCACGGTGTGCCGGCAGCGGGCCAACGTCCCCCGCGTACGGATCGTCATTCAGATGCACCCACGCGTTCCCGCCCCGGCGCAGCACGGCCCCGACGACCTCTCCCCGGTAGGACACCGCCCTGCGGTCGTAGGTCTCGGGGCAGTCGTAGAGCTGGTTCGAGGTCACCGTCGACGCTTCGCCAGGCACCACCGGGTCGGGGGAACGGGGGATGCCCTCTCGCGGCACCGGGGTCTCGCAGATGATCTCGTCCCTCGGATCAGCACCGGCCAGCCGCGTCTCGGCGGCCACCGACCCGCCGGCGGGAAGCGGGTGGCGCAACCACTCGGTCAGCGTGACGACACCGGCCAGCATCGCGAGTCCCGCCACGGTGGCGGCCAACACCCGAGGGCGGGAGACGGGGGCGATCCGGGGGTCGGTCACACCCGGCCCCGCACGATGGCCACCAGGTAGCCGGCGAGGGCGAACACGGCCACGAACTCCAGCCGGCCGATCATCATCTGGGCGGTGTAGGTGACCTTGAGCGGCCACTCCAGGTCGGGGCGCACCAAGCCCACGGATAGGCCGCCCGACGAGGCGGCCGCGACGCTCTCGAACAGCGCGGTCTGCAGGTCGTAGCCGTAGAACAGCCCGAGCAGCCCGCCGCCGAGGTACAGCAGCAGCCACAGCAGCAGGACGGTGGCGGCCGCGCGTACCTGGTCGTCGCGCAGCGGCCGGCGGCTGGTGGAGTGGAACGTCTCGATGATCTCCGCGTTCTCGGGCAGCAGCACCTTGCGGATGTCCCGGCGCAAACTTTTGGCGATCAGCCCGATGCGGATGCCCTTGATGCCCCCCGCCGTCGACCCTGCCATCCCGCCGATCGCCATGGCGGTGACGATCATCGCGGGGGCCAGCACCCCCCAGTCGGTGACGAAGAGGCGGCCTGGCACCGTCGACAGGCCAGTGGTGGTGTGGGCGCTGATCAGCTGGAAGAAGCCGTGACGAAACAGCGGGGGCGCCTCCACGAACGTTCCGCCGCGCGCCAAACCGACGGCCATGATCACGAACAGGCCGGTGACGGACAGGGCGAAGACGCGGGTTTCGATGTTGCGGTACAGCTCCTGGTGGCGCCCTCGCCACAGCTGGAAGTGCAGCGCGAAGCTGCAGGCCCCGGCCAGCATGATCGGCAGCAGCACCGCCTCGACCAGCGGCGAGCGGTAGAAGGCGACGTTGGCCGACTGGGGAGCGAACCCGCCGGTGTCGAACGCGGCCATGAACAGGTTGATGCCGTGGTAGATGGCCGTCGCCGGTGGCAGGCCGGCCAGCAGCAACGCCGCGGTCAGGAACACGGTACCGAGGAGGGCGTAGATCAGCGCCACCCGCCAGATGAAACGAGCGGTACGGACGACGTTGGGAACGATCTTCTCTTCACGTCCCTCGCCGGTGTACAGCGTGCTGACACGAGTTCCCGCGCTGGCGAAGATCGTCAGCACCACCACGACGATCCCCTGGCCACCGAGGAACTGCATCAGGTGCCGCCACAGGTTGACGCTGCGCGTCATGTGGTCCAGGTCGTTGGCCAGCGTCAGCCCGATCGTGGCGAAGCCGCTCATCGCCTCGAAGTAGGCGTCGAGGTATGACGCGTAGTGCCCGGACAGCAGCAGCGGCACGGCCGCGAAGAACGGCGCCAACATCCAGGACAGGGCGACAGAAGCCAGGCCATGACTGGTCTGCAGTTGCGCCCTGGTGTACAGGAACATCTCGGTCGCCCTGCCCACGAGCACAGCCAGC
>JACCVM010000109.1 GCA_013698135.1 Euzebyaceae bacterium
GGAAAGGAACAAGGGAATGGGTACGCAGCGTCACATCATGTTATCCTTCGTCACAAGCGTCCGCGGTACTCGGCGGCGGGCCGGCGGGGAAGGCACGATGTGACGGATTATCAGCGCCGCCTGGGCGGACGGCTGCGGGCCATCCGCCAGCAGCAGGGCCTGACGCTGCAGCAGGTCGAGGAGGTGTCGGCCGGCAAGTGGAAAGCCGTCGTCGTGGGCTCTTACGAGCGTGGCGACCGTGCCGTGTCGGTCGCCAAGCTTGCCGAGCTGTCGGAGTTCTACAACGTGCCCGTGTCCGAGCTGCTGCCCAAGGAGGACCTCGGGCACATCCCCGGAGCCACCGCCCCGTCACGCGTCATGCTCGACCTACGACGGCTGTCGCGGTCCGACCTGGATCCCGACCTGCGGCCGGTTTCGCGCTTCGCCCACACCATCCAGCTGCAGCGGGGTGACTTCAACGGCAGCGTCCTGACCATCCGCGGCGAGGACCTGCGCGCCCTCTCCGTCATCTACGGCACGGATCCTGAGGATCTCGTCATCCGCCTCCAGGACGAGGGCGTTCTGGCCCAGATCTGACGTCGGGAACGCGGCGGCACCGAACCGTTAGCGCAGTGCGAGCAGCCATTCGCCGCCGTCGCGGAATCCGGCGCGGCGATAGGCGGCGATCGCCGGGTGGTTGTCGGCGCGCACGTGCAGCGTGACCCCCGGCAGGCCGTCGGCCAGCAGCTGGCGAGCCAAGGTTCCGACCGCCCCACCACCCAGGCCCTGGCCGCGACTGGCCGCCGCCACGTAGACCCCGGCAATCTGCGCACCGCGCCGCCGGCTTCGCAGCGACAGGTCGAGCTTGGCAACCACCTCCCCGTGGCGCTCCACCACGAAGGTCAATCCCTGCGCGACGCTGTTCGTCATCCGCGAGCGGACACCTGGCAGGGCAGATCGGCTGATCGGTGGACCCATGCGGTCCTCGACGTGCAGCCGGCAGGCCAGATCGGTGAGGCGGTCGACGTCACCGGCGGTGGCTCGCCGGAACCCGGCTGGCTCAGCGACGTCCGGCGGCCGGCCCGACACGGTCATGAGGCGCTGCTCACGCGCCGAAGGGCGCCGGCGGAACACCCCGCGTGGGTTGCCCTCCAGCACCGCCCAACCGAGGGGGCCGTCGCCGACCAGGACCCTCCAGCCCGTCTTCTCCGCGGCGGCGGCGAGCGCGGGGCCACCCTTCGGGTCGCCGGCCGGCACCAGTGTTCCCGTCGACGAGACGTACAGCACCGCCGCCGGCTCCTGCGGTGGCCACACCAGGAAGCGCCGCCACTCGCCGCGGTCGAGCGCGTCGAGCAGCACCTGATTGGCCAGCATGCCGTCGGGCGCGTTCCGGCGACCGAAGTCGGTGGTCAGGGCGGTCGTCACGCCCCCGAGGGCGTGCGCCTCCAGCCGTGCCGCCTGCGCCGAGGTGGGCGTCGTGGTCACCGCGGGCTCCCGCCTGGGGCAGCGGAGGAAGGAGGTACCGGCAGCGGAGTCAAGACCAGGTTCGGATCGGCCTCGACATCCAATCCGGTGCGCTGCCCGGCGGCGAGGCGGTTCCACCCGGCGGCGGCGATCATGGCGCCGTTGTCTGTGCACAGCGCCACCGACGGGATCAGCAGGCGGTGGCCGGCGGCCGCGCACGCCGCCGTCATCCGCTCGCGCAGCCGGGAGTTCGCAGCCACCCCGCCCACCACGGTGATGCGCTCGACACCGTGGGCCTGCGCCGCGGCGAGGGTCTTGCGGACCTGCACGTCAACGACGGCCTCTTGAAAGGAGGCGGCCACGTCGGCGACGTCGATCTCGATGCCCGCGGCGTCGCGGCGGCGCAGCTCGCGCACGACGGCGCTTTTCAGGCCCGACAGCGAGAAGTCAAAGGTCCCGTCGTGCAGCATCGCGCGGGGAAAGGCGATGGCGGCCGGGTCCCCGTCGCGGGCGAGACGGTCGATCTCCGGACCCCCCGGATAGGGCAGACCCAGGAATCGGGCGACCTTGTCAAACGCCTCACCGGCGGCGTCGTCGATGGTCTGTCCCAACGTGGAGAAGGCGCCGTCGGCATCCAGCAGGACGATGCTGGTGTGCCCGCCACTGACGATCAGCGCGACCATCGGCGGATCCAGCGCCCCAGACTCCAGCTGCGTGGCGCAGACATGTCCCTCGAGATGGTTGACCCCGATCAGCGGCAGGTCCCGCGCCAGGGCCAACGCCTTGGCCCCCGCCACGCCAACCAGCAGCGCACCGATCAGCCCAGGCCCGACCGTGACCGCCACGGCATCGATGTCGTCATAGGTGCAGCCGCCCTCGACCAGCGCGCGGTCGAGGACCGGCAGCAGGAGCTCGAGATGGGCGCGGGCCGCGATCTCGGGCACGACTCCGCCGTAGGGCCGGTGCTGGTCGATCTGGGAGCCGATGACGTTGGCGCGGACTTGCACGCCGTCGGAGACCAGCGCCACCGCGGTCTCATCACAGGAGGTCTCGATGCCAAGGACGAGCACTACGGCTCCCGCCCTTCGGGTTCGCCGTCGGCGTGCTCGCCGGGCGCGGCCAGTCCCACGCGCCCCTTTACCCACGGCACCGATAGGTCGGCGGCGCCGCTGTCACCGCCAGGGCGGCGCAGCCGCGCCCGCTGCCACTCTAGTCTCCGGGCGTTCTCGGCGGAAGCAAGGTCATAGGCCCACATGACCAGGGCGTCCTCGCCGGTCTCGGCGTAGTAGCCAGGCCGGATGCCCGCCGGCACGAAGCCGAAGCCGGCGTACAGTCGCTGGGCGCCCCGGTTGGCGACGCGCACCTCCAGCGTCGCGGCCTTGGCGCCCATCGCCAGCGCTTGCTCCAGCAGCCCCACCAGCAGGTGCGAGGCGATCTTGCGCCGGTGATGCGACGGATGCACCGCGACCGTGGTGACGTGCGCCTCGCCCACGACCACCATCACCCCCGCGTACCCGAGCACCTCGGCCCGCCAACGCCCTTCCTTCGCGATCAGATAGCGACGCGTCTCCAGTTGACCGATCTCGGAGGCGAATAGCCCCGGCGACCACGGTCGCGGATAGACGCTGGCCTCGATGGCCAGGACCGACCGCAGATGGCGTCGGCGCATCCGCGTGACCTCGACGGCCGCCGCCGGACGGGTCACCGACGACCGCTCGCTGGCGACCATCAGGACACCTCCCGAGTGACGCCGGTCGGTTTCCCGCCGAGCAGTGCACCCCGGTTTCGCCAGCTGATCCTGGCATCGGCCTGACGGATGTAGGTGGGGCGCAGGTCTTCTGCACGCTGGGTGTCCTCGCGGAGAAAGCGCGGCAGCGCCAGTTCCACCAGCGCGGGGGCGCCGGGATAGGCCAGCGCGTTGGACGCCACCTCGGCGCCCGTGGACTCCAGCAGCGAGCGGTTGGCACTGGCGCCGTCCCCGATCGCCAGGACGTCGTCGGCCAGCGCCTCGATCTCGCCGGCCAGCTTGGCCGCGGGCCCGACACGGAACTCGGTGACGCGCTGCAGTCCTCCCGGCGCCGGCCGGTAGAAGGCCCAGAACAGCTCGCCGCGCCGGGCGTCGAGCACGCTGCACACGAGCTTGCGGGCATGGCGGGCCCCGAAGGCCATCAGGTCCAACGACGCCATGCCGACCACCGGAAGCCGCCGGGCGTGCGCCAGCGTCTGGGCCGTGATGATCCCGACCCGCATGCCGGTGAACAGGCCCGGCCCCAAGCTCACGGCGACACCCGCGATCGCCGTGACGTCGACGCGGGCCTGCTGAAGGCAGAACTGAATCGCCGGAGTCAGGAACTCGCCGTGCGCGTTGCCACGGCCCAGCGCCGCACTGGCCAGCAGGCCGTGCTCCGTGCCGAGGCACACGCTGGTCTGGGGCGTGGACGTCTCTATTCCGAGGATGAGCACGCGGCGGCCACCTCCCCGGTCCTGCCAGCCCGCCGGGCGGGCCGTGCATCGAATCGCCTCACGGGTCTTGCCGCCACGGTCGCAGATCGGCCGACAACGCGGCGATCCGCCGGCGCCAGCCCGACCCGTGCGCGCGCAGCACCACGTGCCGCTGCTCGCTGCCGTCGCCGGCAGGATCGGGGGCGCCAGCCTCGCCGGGGTCCGAGAGTCGGAACTCGACCTCCAGGTGCTCCGGGGGCAGCAGCGGACTGACGGCATCACCCCATTCGATGAAGGTGACGTGGGTTCCGTCACCGGCCTGCTCGTAGCCCAGCTCGACGACCTGCTGCAACGTCTCCAGCCGGTAGACGTCGAAGTGCAGCAGCGGCAGGCGACCCTGGTACTCACGACGCAGGACGAAGGAAGGGCTGGTCACCCGCTCGCGAACGCCCAGCGCGGCAGCGGCGCCCTGGACGAAGCACGTCTTGCCGGCTCCGAGTTCACCGGTGAGCGCCAGCACGTCACCCGCGCGCAGGGCTCCCGCCACCGTGCCGGCCATCCGGCGGGTCTCTGCCGGGGTCGGGCACACCAGGGTCAGCTCAGCGCCCATCGCGGCAGCAGCCGTCCCTGATCGTCACCGTTCCTCCTGCGTGCGGGGGCAGGAAGTGTAGTCCCGGGCGTCGCGCCGTCCGAGGCCGCGTACCCTGCCTTCCACCCCCGTCACAGGAGCGTCCTGATGAGCAAAGTCCGCCTCGAGGATCGCGGCGGCGGCATCCGCCTGCTGACGCTGACCGATCCCGACCGGCGCAACGCCATGGGCGCGCAGATGGGCGCGGAACTGATCGCCGCCTGTTCCCAGGTCCGCGAGGACGCGCGAGCGCGTGTCCTCGTCGTCACCGGCGAGGGGCGGGCCTTCTGCGCCGGCGCCGACCTGCCGGCGTTGTTCGGCGACCCGGACCGCTCGGTGACCGACACCCATCGCGGATTGCAGGCCTACTACCAGGCGTTCTTCAGCGTGCTGCGGCTGCCGCTGCCGACCATCGCCGCCGTCAACGGCCCCGCGGTCGGCGCTGGTCTCAACCTGGCGTTGGCCTGCGATGTGCGGATCGCCGGCGCGGCGGCCAGCTTCGGCGCCACCTTCGCCAAGATCGGCCTGCATCCTGGCGGTGGCTGCACCTGGTTCCTGGTGCAGGCCCTCGGCGCCAGCCGTGCGCTGCAGACGCTGCTGCTGGGGGACTCCCTGGACGCGGCGCGCGCCGTCGAGTGGGGCCTGGCCGAGGGTGTGGCCGCCGACCCGGTCGCCGACGCCCTCGAGATGGCCGGGCGCTTCGCCGCCGTCGAACCCGAGCTGGCCCGCTCCATCAAGCGCAGCGTCGGCATCGCCGTGCGCACGGGTGACCTCGACGCCGTCGTGGAGTACGAGTCCTGGGCCCAGGCCGCGTCGGCCAGCTCACCGGTGCTCCAAAGCTGGGTCGCGAAGTTCCGCTGACTGGCGCCGCACCAGCCGCTGATACGCGCTGTGGAGGAGTGAGGACCACTCGCGCCGGAGGTGAACGCGTGATCTCCCGTCGGTCCTCAGTCGGCGAGCTGGCCGCAGGTGATGTTTACCGCTGCGACGGTCATGGTGCTCGCGCGGTCTGACGCGAGGAACGCCGCGGCCTCGCCCGCCTCGAGCGGGTCGAGTCTGCGCCCGGGAAAAGGCCCCGGGCGCCCCCCGCGCGAACGCCCGCGCCACCAGCGCCGACGTGGCCGCCGCCTCCGTAGAGGACTGCGGTGTTGTTCTGCAGCAGCATGGTTCCTCCCTAGCTCGTGTGCCATCGGAAGGGGCTACTCGTGGTGGCCGAACCACCCGGGGGCGTCAACTCGCAGCGCGTGCGCAGCGCCGTCCCGCTCAGCGAGCGTCGCGAGGTCACGTTCTAGCCGGGTAGCGCGCTCTTGGCCGAGGCGGGCGGCCCAGTCGCCGCGGATGCGGTCCAACAAGCGGGCGGACAGCTCGAGCAGGTCGACGCCGCGCGGCGTGACGCACACGAGTTTGCGCCGGCCATCGGCCGGATCGCCCCTCCTGACGGCGTAGCCGAGCCGCTCAAGCGCATCGATCGTCTTGGCCGCCGCCTGCTTGGAGACCCCAAGCCGACGGCCTAGTTCCGCGGCGGTCGCACCCTGAGGCCGGATCGCTTGCAGTGCGAACCCGTGAACCGGGCGCACGCCTGGATGGCCGGCACGCGCCAGTTCCTCATGCAGGTCATCGACGATCGCGCGAAAGGCCTGCAGCAGCAGCAGCGGGAGGGCGAATCCAGGAGCGTCGTCGGCCATGGCAGGTTGCGAGTCTATCGACAACGTGGTTGACTATCTAGACAATCAGGTTGTCGACCCAAGCGATCCGAGGAGTGTCATGCCCGTCGTGCGCGCCAGTGAGCACCGCCGCACTGAGACGCCCAACGCCGTAATGACCACGTATGCTTCGCCAACGCTGGGCGGCGCTAGCACCGCTGTGTGGCACGTGGTGATGCGCCCTGGCCAGGAGGGTCCGCTCCACAGCATCGATTCGGAGCAGGTCTGGACCGTGATCCAGGGCGCCGCGGCGCTCGAGGTGGGACTGGAGGCCACGACGCTGCGGCCAGGCGACTCGGCGGTCCTGCCTGCAGATGTATTGCGCCGGGTGAGCTGCGCCAGTGACGATGGCTTCGAGGCGATCGTTGCGGCGCCGGCAGGCGCACGGGCGACGTTGCCGGACGGCACCAATCGCGGTGTGCCGCCCTGGATCACGTAGATGTGCGCGAACCGTGACCGCTCCAACGGCGGCACCATTCGCGCGGCGGTGATGCTGACGGTGCGCGACGTCCCCGTGGGGTGACTGGCGGTGCTTCGCCCAGGATCCCGACGGCTACGTGATCGAGGTCGAGCAGCCGCCCGAGGCGTCTGGCTAATCTCGTCCAAGCGTAGGCCCATGGAGGAGCCTGGTTCGCTGTCTCACGGCTCGTGACTGGCAATGGCGCATTCGAGCTCGCTGCGCATGGCGCTCAATTCGCGTTCGTCCAGGGAACGCGAGAAGTGTTCGCGAATGGCGCGTAGATGCGCTGGCGCCGCGGCTCGTAAGGTCCTTGCGCGTGGCCCGATCGCACGGTGACCTACTGCCGACACTGCTGGTCGACAGCACGTCAGGGGCGCTGGTCACTGCTCGAACTCCCCGGGACCGAGGACTTCCCAGTACAACGTCTCCGGGTCTGAGATCGACCGGAAGGGGATGGAGTAGTTGATGACTTTGGAGTTCTCGCGGCTGATGCCCCACAGGGTCGACTTGGAGCGCGCGTTGTCCCACGCGATTCCCTGCCCTTCGATTCCCGGTAGGCGGACTGTGGCGATCCACTCGAGCTCCGCACCAGCGCGGGGGACCTTCATCACGTAGGCCTCCGGAAGGTCGTGGCCCGTGAGGTACAGCCGACCGTCGGGCCCCCACGACCCGCCGGAGTTACTCATGAGGTCGAACTTGTCGAGGATCGCCTTGGGGATGGTCCAGGACTGGACCACCTGGAAGGCGTTGTCCATCTTGACGACCTGCGTGTTGTAGGTCTTGCCATAGGGCTCGGTCTGTCCTTCCTGGACTTTGTCGTAGTTCGCGAAGGCAGCCCACCACGCGCCGTCGTGACGGTCCAACCACGTGAGCGAACCTCGGTAGATGCCGAAGCTGTGCGTGTCGATCGGCCGCATCGTCCTAGCGTTGAACACTTCGATGGAACTCTCCATCGGCCACTCCGGGTAGTTGGAGTGTGCGGCGTAGAGCTTCCTGTTGACAACGACACCGCTGTCGAGGTGCTCGATGGGGCCGTCCTCAACCCCGGCGAACTGCAGCAGCGCCTCGCCGGTAGACCGGTCGTGCTTGGTGATCGTCCGGTTGTTCACCGCGTAGAAGTGTCGCTTGCCGATCGCGACTCCCTGGTTGGCATCGAAGGCGTCGTAGGACCTGACAGCCGTGCCGTCCAGCGTCGGGACGTCCTCGGCATCAACCTGAGGATCAGCAGCGCGGTCTGGTTGTGCAGGGAGTGCTGATGCCGAGGCGTCAGCCCGTGTGTGAGCCTGGGCCACGACAGACCCTGGGGGTGGTGCCTGAGCCGAGCCCGGCAGCGCGCCCAGGGCGATCGCGGCCAGCGCCGCGACCAGCGCTGCGGAGACCTTCGAGCGAAAGAGCATGTCATCCTCCGTAATGGTGAGGTCCAGATGTTGAGTACGGCGGCGCGGACGTTCCTGCATGCGTGACCCGTCGCTGTTGACAGCACGGCGGGTCATCGCGGTAATCAGCCTCGTGCCCGCTCGAATCCACGTCGTGAACGCGCGTCCGAAATGGGATGAACCTTCCGTGAAGTCCCACACCCCCCGCCCTTGACACCGACGAGCAGGACGCCCCCTGCGATGCGCTGGCTGAACAGGCAGACCATCGTTGCCGTCGGCGGAGGGAAGATCGCCCAATGGGCGACGTCTCAACACCGTGGCTTCTGGAGTCAGTCCCGAGCGCCTTGGGCGCGGGGGTCGGCGGGGGCGCCGTCGATGCCCTTCGCCGAGCGGACGGCCGCGCGGATCGCGGC
>JACCVM010000221.1 GCA_013698135.1 Euzebyaceae bacterium
TCTGCGTGGAGGTCGACCGGCTGGTGCAGTCGGGGGTGGTCGTGGTCGTGGCCGCCGGCAACACCGGCTACGGGCAGCTCATGGCCCGCGAGGGCGTCACCAGCACCGGGATGTCGCTGACCATCAATGATCCCGGCAACGCCGACGAGGCCATCACCGTCGGCGCGACCCACCGCGACAGCCCCCACACCTTCGGCGTCTCGTACTTCTCGTCGAAGGGCCCCACCGGCGACGGGCGCCTCAAGCCCGACCTGGTCGCCCCAGGCGAGCGGATCACCTCCTGTGCCGCTGGCCGCCGGCGGGACGAGATCGCCTCCCTGTTGGAGGGCCTGGACCCCGACGAGGTCGCCGCCTACATCGAGGACAGCGGAACGTCGATGGCGGCACCGCACGTCTCCGGGGCGGTGGCAGCCTTCCTGTCGGTGCGACGCGAGTTCATCGGACGCCCGAGCGTGGTCAAGCGGCTGTTCTGCGACAACGCCACCTCGCTCGGGCGCGAGCGGTACTTCGAGGGCCACGGCATGGTCGATCTCATGCGGGTCATCCAGGCGGTCTGAGCCGCCGAACGAACGGAGTGCAGATGCCGAAGATCGCTGGCTTGGAGCACTGGGAGGTCCGATTCGACGCAGCTGGAAAGCTGGCCGGCGGTGACAGCGAGGCGGTCATCGCCGAGCCGGCCGCCGCCGGCATGACCGACCTGCTGGTGTTCTCCCACGGCTGGAACAACGACACCGACGTTGCGCGGGGGTTGTACGAGCGTTTCTTCACCCTCGTCGCCGAGATCCTCGACGACCGTGGCGTTGACCTGGAGAAGGTGGGGACCCTCGGCGTGCTGTGGCCGTCGATGCGCTGGCCTGACGAAGACCCCGGAACGGGCCGCGGCGGAGCCGCCAGCGCCGTGGGACAGGTCAGCGACGCGGAGCTGGTCGACGCCCTGCGCGACACCTTCCCCGGCGCGGCCCAGCGCAAGGCGCTCGACGAGCTCGCCCGGCTACTGAAGGAACGCCCCGAAGATCCCAAGGCCCTGGCCGCCTTCCAGGCGCATATGCGCACCCTGGCCGAGGCCGATCCGCCCTCGCCCGGCGGTGAGGACGACGGAGAGAACGCCCTGCTCGACGACGACGCCGAGGCGGTCTTCGACCGCATGGCCGCGGCGGCCCCGACACCACGCAGCGGCGGTGCCGCCGGCTTCGGCGGCTTCACCCGACTGTGGAACGGTGCCAAGGAAGCCCTGCGCCAGCTGACCTACTGGCAGATGAAGGCGCGGGCGGGCGTGGTCGGCCAGACGGGCCTCGGCCCGCTGCTCGGGCGGCTGCACGAGGCGGCACCCGACCTGCGGATCCACCTGCTGGGGCACAGCTTCGGTGGCCGGGTCGTCGCCTTTTGCTTGGCCGGGCTGCCCGACTCGGCGGTGCGCGACACGCCGATCGCGTCGCTGTCGCTGATCCAAGCCGCCTTCAGCCACTTCTCGTTCGCCGACGAGTTGCCGCACGACCGCAAGCGCAGCGGGGCGTTGGCTGGTATGCAGCAGCGGGTCGGCGGTCCGATCCTTGTCACCCACACGCTGCGCGACAGCGCGGTGGGGACCGCCTATCCGATGGCGTCGCTGGCGGGGCGTCAGGATGCCGCGGGCGCGGACGACCTGCTGTACCGCTGGGGCGCGCTCGGCCACGACGGCGCTCAAGCCGTGCCGGCCGACGCCGCGCCCCTGCGAGCGGTGGGGTCGGCTTACGCCCTCGGGCCTGGACGGTTCCTCAACCTCGACGCCAACAAGATCATCGCCAACGGCGGCCCGCCGGCGGGGGCCCACTCCGACATCTTCCACCCGGAGCTGGCGTGGGCCGTGCTGATCGCAGGAGGACTGGTGCAGCCCTAAGAGGCCATGGGACCCCGTTGGTTTGGGCGGTGTTACGCTATGTGATAGATGCAGCACGCGCTGACATATTCGGGGGGCAGCATGGACAACTTGTCGGTGGCGGCGCGGCTGGGTGGCGGGCTGATCAACGCGGTGTCGGCCGACGTCGGCATGGCCCGCGAGCACGCCCGCCGCCAGCGGCTAGCGGGACTGGCGACCATCCTCGGCGTCCCGCTGGCCTTCTTGTGGTACCGGATCCTGTCCGGGGCTCCGTTCAATGTGTTCGCCCTGCCGTCGCTGGGCGATGACTGGCTGTACTACCTGTTGCCGGTGGCGCTCATCGCCGCACTGGGCGCCGCGATGGCCATGCCGCTGTTGTCGGGCCGCTCGCCCCACATGCTGTTTCGGCCAGAGCAGATCGATGTCAGCTTCGACGACGTCAAGGGCCTGGACGGGATCGTCGACGAGGTCGTCAAGACCCTCAACACGTTCTTGGGCTACGCGCTGTACCGCGACCGTCTCGGGGGCAACCCTCGCCGGGGCCTGCTGTTCGAGGGCGCTCCGGGCACCGGCAAGACCCACCTGGCCAAGGCGATGGCGCGCCAGGCCGGTGTGCCGTTCTTGTTCGTCTCGGCGACCAGCTTCCAGTCCATGTGGTACGGCGCGACCTCGCGCAAGATCCGCAGCTACTTCAAGCAGCTGCGCAAGACCGCGCTGCGCGAGGGTGGCGCCATCGGCTTCATCGAGGAGATCGACGCGATCGCGACGACCCGCGGCGGCCTGGACGCCACGCCGCTGCCCGACGGGCGGCTCGCCCGCGCCTGTTCCGCTGCTGGGTTGTCCACTGGCGGGACGGCGGTGGACAACTTCGGCAGCTCCGAGGGCACCGGCGGCATCGTCAACGAGCTGCTCGTCCAGCTGCAGTCCTTCGACGCGCCGCCCCTGCGCGACCGCTCCTACAACGTGCTGGCGACCGCCGTCAACGCCTACCTGCCGGCCCACCGCCAGCTGGCCAAGCGCAAGCCGCGCTACTCCAACGTCTTGGTCATCGCGGCCACCAACCGCGCCGACAGCCTTGACCCGGCGTTGTTGCGGCCCGGCCGATTCGATCGGCGCCTGAGCTTCGAGCTCCCCGCCAAGAGTGCTCGCCGCGACCTCGTCGACCACTTCTTGTCGAGCAGAACCCATGCCGCCGAGCTCGACGACGACAACCGCCGAGAGCAGCTGGCCGGCCAGACCTTCGGCTACACGCCCGTGATGATCGAGCACTTGCTCGACGAGTCCTTGGTCATCGCGCTGGGCAACGGCCGCGACGAGCTGGCCTGGTCTGACATCCAAGAGGCTCGGCTCACCGGCGAGGTCGGCAGCAAGACTCCTGTGCACTACACCGAGCTGGAGCGGCACACGGTGGCTACCCACGAGGCCGGGCACGCCACCGTGGCCTACCTGGCGGGCACGCGGCGCCTGGAGGTGCTGTCCATCGTCAAGCGGAAGGGGTCGCTGGGGCTCTTGGCGCACGGCGATCCCGACGAGGTCTACACGCGCACGCGCAGCGAGATGATGACGCTGATCGAGATCGCCATGGGCGGCATGTGCGCCGAGGAGCTGTACTTCGGCGAGTCGGGCACTGGCCCAAGCGGTGACCTGGCCGCGGCGACGCAGGTCGCCTGCGAGGTGGTGGGGTCAGCGGGAATGGCTGGCTCGCTGGTGTCGCTGGCGGCGGTGCACGAGGGCGCCCTCAACGGCTCGAACCTGATCGGCCGTGTCCTTGCCGATCCCTACACGCGGCCGGAGGTCGACCGCCTGCTGGCGCAGGCCAAGGCGCGGGTGCGGGCGCTGCTGGGCGCCAACCGCCACCTCGTCGAGGCGCTGCGCAACGCCTTGCTGGAGCGTGACGAGCTGATCGGCGAGGAAATCACCGCCGTCCTCGTCGGCGCGGGAAGCCCGGTTCGCGACGGGCTGCGCATCGAGCGGCGTTCCGACCGCCGGCGCCGGAACTGGTTGGACCCTGGCCACGCCGCCAGCTGAGCACACCGGTCGGCCGATACTGGCCTGGCCCACAGAAGATCGACACAGCAAGAGGAGCCGCCCCCCGGGGGGCGGCTCCTCTGCTGCTGCTCTTGGAGCTGCGCCGCGCGGCTAGCGCAGGCCGAGCTTGGCGCTGCAGGACGGCCAGGCACCCCAGCCCTGCGAGGCCTGCACGCGCTCAGCCACGGCGATCTGTTCGCTGGCGGACGCCTCGTGCGGCATGCCGCTGCCGCCGAAGCCCTGCCACGTCGACAGACTGAACTGCAGGCCACCGTAGTAGCCGTTGCCCGTGTTGATGCTCCAGTTTCCACCGGACTCGCACTGGGCCAGGCTGGCCCACACCCCGGAGCTGGGCGCCGAGGAAGACGGTGCCGGCGCGCTGCTGGTGTCGGTGTCGCTGCTGGTGTCCGTGCTGGTGTCGCTGCTGCTGTCCGTGCTGCTGCTGCGCGAGGCGCTGCTCTCCACGCGCGGCGGAGCGAGCGGTGCGACGGCGACCGGTGCGGGCGGCGCCGGCAGCGAACGACGCTTGAGCTGGGCGCCCTTGGCGGGGATGCGCAGTCGGGTACCCACCGTGATGAGGTCGGGGTTGTCGATCTTGCGGTTGGCGTCGAACAGCCGCCGCCAGCCCGAGATTCCCTTGATACCGAAGTCCTTTGCGATTGCGCTGAGCGAATCTCCGGCCACCACCTTGTAGGTGCGCGGCTTCGCCGGAGCGGCGAAGGCCGCTGTGGCGGGCAGAGCCACGCTCATCATGGCGGCAAGGGCCACCGCGGTCACGCCGGTGCGGGTGCGGGTGCGAGCCAGTCCGGCTCGGCGGGCACCACAGGTGTTGTCCAACATGCGTCCTCGTTACTCTTGGGTCGTGTGCGAACGCGCACGCGGGCGCCATCGCCGAGGCGATGGCACACCATGCGTTCGGGCCCGGGTCGGTCGGGCACTGGCGTGACGGGCACGCCGAAAAGCAGCCATGGGCATGAAGGCGCCCCTCGTCGACAAGACCAACAAGGGACGAAAGACGGGACGGCTGCGGAGCTGTGGAGCTGTGGACGGCGCTACTCGCGCACGTCGGGCTGTCAAGCGGCGCCGGTGCAACACCGAACCGCTGAAACGACCGTAGCCACGTCGTTGCGCATCGCAGCGACCGCGGGTGGCCATCGGTACAGGTGGGGGTGTCCTGGCCTCCCCTGATCGCACTACGCGGAGGGTGGGCACATCTGGCTGGTTAGCCGACCTCCACGCGCACCTCGTGCCATCCGGTGGCCCCGTCCGGCGCCACTGGTCGGCGCCTTTGGGTCTGGGTCATTCCCTCGGCATCGGTGGCCCGAACGCGCACGATGTGCGGACCAGGGGGTGCCTCCCACTCGTACACCCACTGGCGCCAGGTGTCGTCGTTCAAGGCGGTGCCCAGCCGCGCCTCGGCCCAGGGCTCCTGGTCGACCTGGACCTCGACTCGCTGCACTCCCCCACTCGCCTGTGCCCAGGCCACACCGGCGACCGGGGTGCGCCCGGCGGCAATGCGAGCGCCCGTCGCGGGCACGTCGATGCGGGATTGGGTCTTGATGGGTCCCCGCTTGGACCAGCCCCGCGGGATCCAATAGGCGTCGAAGGCCTCCAGTGTGGTCAGCTCCAGGTCGCTCAACCACTTGGTGGCCGACACGTAGCCGTACAGCCCAGGCACCACCAGGCGGAGGGGGAAGCCGTGCTCGACGGGCAGCGGCTCGCCGTTCATCGCCACGGCGAGCAACGCGGCCCTGCCGTCGTAGGCCGCGGAAGTGGGAAAGCCGGCGGTGAAGCCGTCGACCGACCGACCGACGATCTGGCTGGCGGCGTCGTCGACGCCAGCGCGGTCCAGCACCTGGCGCAGCGGCACCCCCGACCACAAGGCATTGCCGATGAGACCGCCGCCGACCTCGTTGGAGACGCAGCACAGCGTAGTCCAGTGCTCCTCGGTCCCCATCGCCGTCAGCTCGTCGAAGGTCAGCTCGAGCGGCTGCTGCACCATGCCCGTGACGCGGAGCCGCCAGCTGTCAACGTCGACGCGGGGGACGACCAGCGCGGTGTCGATGCGATAGAAGCGCTCGTTCGGCGTGACGAACGGCACCACCCCGGCGATGCCGAGATCCGCTCCGGCCGGCGGTGCCGCTGCTCGGCGCAGGGGGGGCGGCAGAACCACCGCGGCCCGCGAAGCGGCCACGCCCGCCCGTTGCGTCAGCCAGCGACCGCCTGCCGCCGACACCGCCGCCACGACCACCAGCCCGCCGGTCAGCCGCAGGAAGGTTCGCCGGTCACCACCGGCACCCTGTCCGGCCCCACCGACACCTCGCCCGGCCCCGCCAACAGATGTGACATCGGGGCGCAGGTCAACAGGCGTGTGCGCTGCAGGCGCCGCGGTCAGGAGCCGGCGCAGCCCCAGCACCCCGGCGGCGACGGCCACGGTGACGGCGACCGCGGTGGCGACCACGGAGATCTGCGGGTCGCTGCCGGCAGCGGCGACACCAAGGGCACCGAAGGCCACGAAGCCAGCCACCGCCGTCGCGAAGCGCCTGGCGCCCACCACGCCCAGCAGCGCGCCGAACGCGGCGGCCAACAGCAGGATCCCCACGATCAGCGCGATCTTGTCCGCCAACCCGAAGATCGAGATCGCCAGGTCCTTGACCGGGGCTGGCACGGCGTCGATCACGGCGTTGCCAACACTGACCACCGGCGAGCCCGCACCCGGCACCAGGCCCGCCACCAGCTCGCCCACCCCTAGCGCCAGCGCGGCGGCGACCACGCCAGCGGCGGCGGGCCGCCGAAGGCCCAGCCTAGGAGCGGGGTGCGTGGCCATATACAAACTGTAGCCACCATGCGTTGGGGCGCCGCGCGGCGGGGTAAGGAGGGTGCCCCATGCCCGACGCATTCGACCTTGACCGCGAGCTGGCTGCTCGGTTTCCACAGCATCCCAGCTTCCGGCCCGGCCAGCGCGAAGCCCTCGAAGCCGTGCTGGCCGGCCGCGACGTGGTCGCCGTCCTGCCGACCGGCGGGGGCAAGACGCTGGTCTACCAGCTCGCCGGCGCATTGCTGCCTGGCACCACGGTCGTCGCTACGCCGCTGCTGGCCCTGATGCACGACCAGGTCAGGAGGTTGTCGGAGGCGGGTGATGGCTCCGCCGAACGCGTCGCGGCGATCAGCGGCAATGTCCGTGGCGAGCAGCGCGAACGCCTGCTGACCGATCTGCGCGCGGGCCGCTTCGACTTTCTGTTCACCACCCCTGAGCAGCTCGTTCGCCCGGATCTGCGGGGGGCGCTGGCGGCCACCGGCGTCGACCTGTTCTGCGTCGACGAGGCCCACTGCATCTCGGAATGGGGCTTCGACTTCCGGCCGGCGTACCGCGAGCTCGCCGCCGCCGCCCAGGCGATGGGCCGCCCGCCGGTGCTCGCCTTGACGGCCACGGCGCCCGAGGCGGTGCGCCGCGACGTCGCCATGGAGCTCCGGCTCTCCGACCCTGTGCTGGTCGCTCGCGGCTTCGACCGCGCCAACCTGCACCTGCAGGTGGTGCACGTCACCAGCCCGGACCGGCGTGACCGAGAGTTGGCCAAGCTGATCTTCGAGTTGCTGCCTGACATCCGCGACCCCGACTTCGCCGGGGTGGCGGTCGTGTACTGCACCACCCGCCGCGAGTCCGAGGAGACGGCGCTGGCCCTGCTGTCACTGGGTCTGCCGGCGGGGCATTACCACGGCGGCATGGAGCGGTCCCTGCGCGAGGAGGTGCAGACCGGCTTCCTGTCCGAGGAGCTGCGGATCCTGTGCGCCACCAGCGCCTTCGGCATGGGGATCGACAAGGCCAACATCCGCGCCGTGATCCACCGGACGATGCCCGACTCGCTGGAGGCCTACTGGCAGGAGGCCGGACGGGCCGGGCGCGACGACGAGCCCTCCGACTGCGTGCTGCTGTACCGGCCCGAAGACCGCTCCGTTCACCAGCACCTGCATCGGCGCAGCCGCCCGTCGGAGCCGACCGTGGCCAAGATGATCCACTTGCTGGGCCAGGTCGACACCGCCACCCCTGAGCCCGAGGTGCTGGCGCGCCTCAGTGAGGTCGCCGGCGTCGCTCGGTCGGGCGCGGCCACCCTGCTGGAGGACTTGGAGCGCTTCGGGTTCATCACCGCGTTCAAGTCCGGGATCCGTTTCAAGGGTGAGCCCTCCGAGGCGATGGAGGTGATCGCCGCCCATCAGGCGACGCAGGTGGAGGTGGAGGAATCGCGGCTGGA
>JACCVM010000226.1 GCA_013698135.1 Euzebyaceae bacterium
GGGGGGCGCCCCGCAAGTGCCGGGGCCAGGGCTGCCGGCGCCAGCGCGCCTCCGGGCCGCGACGAGCACGGGTTCTCGCCTGCGACGCGAGGGCGCCGCAGGAGTCTCGGCAGCCGGCTGCTGCTGGTTCTGCTCGTCGTGCTCCTCGTCGTGGTGCTGATGGGCGTGGCCGCCGCGGCGACGGCGGCAGTGCGGATGTCGCGGGTCAACGTGAAGGGCCTGAGCGACGCGGGCGACCGGATGAACGTGCTCGTGGTCGGGTCCGACAGCCGCGAGCAGCTCAACGAGGCGCAACGGCGGCGGCTGGGCACGGGTTCGGCCGACGGCCTTCGCACCGACACCATCCTGCTGCTGCAGATCAAGGGCGACAGCGCCGCCATGCTGTCGTTCCCCCGCGACCTGTTCGTGACCCGCTGCGACGGCAGCCAGGGCAGGATCAACGTCGCCTACGCGCTTGGCGGACCGTCCTGCCTGGTCGACACCGTGACCGAGCTGTCGGGCATTCCCGTGTCGCACTATCTGGAGGTCGACTTCCTCGGGTTCGCCCAGATCGTCAACGCGGTCGGTGGCGTCAACGTCTTCCTCGACGAGCCGATGTCAGACCGTGACGCCCACATCGACCTACCGGCCGGATGTGTTGCCCTCAACGGGCGCCAAGCATTGGGCTTTGTCCGGGTGCGCAAGGTCGACAACGACCTGGGGCGGATCGCGCGTCAGCAGCGCTTCATCAAGGAGCTAGCCAAACAGGTCGCGCAGCCAAGCACCCTGCTCAATCCGCTGCGGCTGTTCCGCACGGCCAACGCAGGTGGCGCAGCGCTGACCGCTGACCGGGGGCTTGGCCCGGTGGATCTCGCCAAGCTCGCCCGGGCGGGGCGCGACCTTGGCGGCTCGAGCCTGCCCTCCTTCGCGGTGCCGGGCACCGACAGCATCATCGGTGGCGCAGCCGTGATCGTGCCCAACGAGGCGGAAGCCGAGCGCATCTTCCGGTCGTTCCGCAACGGCTCGGTTCTGGAGCGAAAGCGTGCCGCGCTGCGGCCGTCACAGGTCGAGGTCATGGTGCTCAACGGCGCCGGCGAAGCTGGGCTGGCGGGCCGGGCCGCCGAGCTGCTGACCGACGCCGGCTTCGTGATCAGCAACGTCGGCAACGCTCCAGCGGTGGACCGCACCGTCGTGCGCTACCGGCCGGAACGCCGGGACGAAGCCAACCTCCTGGCCGGACAGCTCCCTGGCGGCGCCGTCTTGGAGGAGGTCAGCAGCGGGGAGCCGGTCACCCTGGTCATCGGACCCGACGCCGACCTGTCAACAGCCACCGCGCCGCTGCTGCTCGACGAGGTGGAGCTCATCGCCGGGGTGGAGTACAACGGCGCGGGTCCGCCGCCAGCCGACTGCTGACCGGAATAGGCCCCGTTCGGGCAGGTAGCTGCGCGGTGCGTATGTCGCGGTGCGGCACATTCGCGCGGGTGACCGGAATAGGCCCCCGTTAGGGCAGGTAGCTGCGCGGGTTCTGCGGACTGCCGCCGATCCGCGTCTCGAAGTGCAGGTGAGGACCGGTGGAGTTGCCCGTCGAGCCCACCTGGCCGATCTGCTGGCCGGCGGACACGCTGGCGCCCGCACTGACCATGATCGAGCTTTGGTGCGCGTAGGCGGTGGACACGCCGCCACCGTGGTCCAGCAGCACCAAGTTGCCGTAGCCGCCCATGGCACCGGCAAAGGTCACGGTGCCCGCCCGAGCGGCCCAGATGGGGGATCCCTCCGGCGCTCCGATGTCCAGCCCCGCGTGCAGCCGGCCCCAGCGGTAACCGAACTCGCTGGTGACGGTGCCGCCGGCTGGCCAGGTCCAGCCGGCGGTGCCGACGTCGGTCGACGTGGTCGCGCTGCCGGTGGCGGCCGAGGTCGTGTCGCCAGCGGTAGCGGTGGCGGTGCTGGTCGCCGATGGCCACGAGCGACTGGCGGCGGCCATGCGTTGGGCTCGGCGCGCCAGCGCGGCGATGCGGCGGCCCTCCGCCTCCAAATGGGTCTCGCGGGTCTGCAGGCTGTTGACCCGGCTGCTGCTGGCCGCCAGCACCACTGCCCGGTTGTCGCGGATCACTTCAGCCTCGGCAGCCACCTGACGCTGCTCCGCGGCGACCCGCTGCAGTGCCTCCTGCTCCACACGCAGCTGGATCCGCTGCGCGTCCACGGCCGTCTGGGTGGACATCACCCGCTGCACCGAGCGCGCGTCGGCGCGGTTGACCGCATCGACGTAGGCAGAGCGGCGGAGCGCATGGGTGGCGCTGTCGGAGCCCAGGACCGTGGTCAGCGAGTCCATCCCGCCTCGCTTGTACAGCGTCACCGCACGATCGGCCATGACTCCGCGCTGCTGGGCCTCGCGAGCCCGCAGCGTTGCCAGGCGCACCCGTGCCTCGTCGACGGCCTGCTGCTGGCGTTGCACCGCCTGCTCCGCAGCGGCGAGCGCGTTCATCACGACCGCCAGCTGGCGCTGCGCGTTGGCGAAAGAGACCGCGTCGCGGTGCTTCGTGGCCTTGGCCGCCGAGATCTCCTGGCGAACCGTGGCGATCTTCGCGCGAATGTCGGCCAGCCGCTGCTCCTCCGGTAGCACCGGGTCCGCCGTCGCCGGCAGCACGACTCCGATCGTGGCAACAAGCATCACCAGGACGACGACGTGCAGGCGCAGGCGTTGCAGGGTGGGCATACGGCTCCGTGCACGACTCGCCACACGCACGGCGGGGGAGGTGGCGATAACGAGGTCGGGGGATGGGTGACAAAGACTAGTTACCGCGTTCGCAACGGTCAAAGCTAGGGACATAGCGGACAGTGCTGTTCAACCGCGCTGTGTGATCACCGGCGCCGCGGTACCGACGGCCGGCGGACCGGCTGAGCGGGAGCGGCTGCTACGCTGCTGGGCGACTCATGGTGAAATCGGCAACGCCGCCAAGCCGCACCGCTTCCCCGTCGACCCCCAGGCGCGGGCTGCGACGCGTGCGCGCGGCGCTCATTGTCCTGGTGGCTGCGGTGGTGGTGGTCGCCGGCGCCTTGCTCGGCTTGCGGGCGGCTCGCGACGGGGTGCTGCCCGGTGTGCAGGTCGACGGGGTCCGCATCGGCGGTCAGTCAGAGGCCGGAGCCCGAGCGGCGCTGGGACGCCATGCCGAGACCAAGGGCGCCGTCACGGTGCGCGCCGTGCGCAGGTCCGCTGACGAAACGGCGGACAGGACGGCACCGGTGATCGCCGAGGCCAGCGACCTGGGTTACATCCTCGACGTGGACGCGACGGTTGCGGCCGCGCTTCGGCGC
>JACCVM010000262.1 GCA_013698135.1 Euzebyaceae bacterium
GTTGCAGCGAGAAGCGGCCGGCGTACAGCGCCTTGCCGACGATTGCGCCGTCGACCCGGGGGTGAGCGCGGCGCAGCGCCCGCAGGTCATCCAGCGACGAGACGCCGCCGCTGGCGGTGACGTGCGCCGACGTCGCGTCGGCGCCCTCGCCCAGCCGTGCCAGATTCGGGCCCGACAGCATGCCGTCGCGTGAGATGTCGGTGAACACGAAGCGCACCACCCCCATCAGGGTGAAGCGGTGCAGCGCGTCGAACAGGTCGCCGGAGCCCGCCGTCCAACCACGGGCCTTGAGGGTGGTGCCGTCGGCATCCAACCCGACCGCGACCTTGTCCCCGTGCGCTGCGACGGCCGCCGCGACGAAGGACGGCTCCTCCAGCGCCATCGTGCCGAGCACGACCCTGCTGGCGCCGTAGGCCACCGAGTCGTCGAGGTCGCGCATCGAACGCACACCGCCGGAGGCCTGCACCGGCACGCCCGTGGCCTCGACGATGGCGGCGATGAGGCGGCGATTGCGTGGCTCGCCGTCAAAGGCGGCGTCGAGATCAACAATGTGCAGCCACTGGGCACCCTCGGCGGCGAATTCACGAGCCACGGCCACCGGGTCGTCGTCGTAGACGGTCTCGTCGGAGGCCCGGCCCTGGACCAGGCGTACGGCGCGGCCGCCTCGGATGTCGACAGCCGGGTAGAGGGTGAAGGGCATCTCGTGTCCTACGCCGCTGTTACGAAGTTGGCGAGCAGGCGCGCGCCGACGTCGCCGGACTTCTCCGGATGGAACTGGGTGCCAACCACCGAACCCACCCGCACGACGCTGGGGAAGCCTGGCCCGTAGTCGGTGGTGGCGACGACGTGCGCGTCGTCGGTTGGGTCGGCGGCGTAGGAGTGGACGAAGTAGGCTTGCTGGCCGTTCACTCCATCCAGCAGCGGATCACCGCGAACGGCCCGGACGGTGTTCCAGCCCATGTGCGGCACGGTCACGTCCGGCGGCAGGCGCCGGACATATCCCGGCAGCAGTCCCAACCCGGAAGTGCCCGGATCCTCCTCACTGGCGTCGTACAAGATCTGCATTCCCACACAGATGCCCAGCAGCGGGCGTCCGTCGTCGACCCAGCGGCTGACCAGGCCCTCCAGCCCGGCGTCGCGAAACTGCCGCACGCACTGGCCGAAGTGGCCGACTCCGGGCACGACCAAGGCGTCGGCCTCGCCTGCGATGACAGCGTCACCCGTGACGGCGACGGTGGCTCCGGCACGCTCCAGTGCCCGCTGTGCCGACCGCAGGTTGCCGGCGCCATAGTCGAGGATCACGATGCGCACGGGCTCCACCTTCGAGACCCTAGCCGCATCTACAGGCGGCAGCAGCACGGTCGCCCTGATGGACCACCTCCTCAACGGTCGGCTGGGCGAAGGGAATGAGCTAGAGGCTTCCCTTGGTCGAGGGAACGCCGCTGCCAGTCACGGCCACCGCTCGTCTCAGCGACACCGCCACGGCCTTGAACACCGCCTCCTGGATGTGGTGGCTGCCCTCGCCCGCCAGCCGCTGCACATGCAGGGTGATGCGCGCGTTGGCTACGACCGACTCGAAGAAGTGCTTGGTCAGCGTCGTCTCATAGCTGCCGATCAGCTCCACTGGCGTGTCGGCGTCGTAGACCAGGAAGGGACGTCCCGACAGGTCGACGGCGACGCGGACGAGTGCCTCGTCGATGGGGACGGTGGCGTCACCGAAGCGCTCGACACCGGCCTTGTCCCCCAGCGCCTCGGCCAGGGCTTGGCCGAGCGCGATCCCGCTGTCCTCGACGGTGTGGTGGGCGTCGACCTCCAAGTCGCCGTCGGTCCGCACCGTCAGGTCGAAGCGTCCATGACGGCCGAGCTGGTCGAGCATGTGGTCGAAGAACGGCACACCCGTGGCGATGTCGGTGAGGCCACCGCCGTCCAGGTCCAGGCGGACCGTCACCGTCGTCTCCCTGGTGGCACGCTCGACCTCGGCAAGGCGACGCCGGTCGGTCACAACGACTCCTTCATCGCGGCTAGGAACGCGTCGTCGTCCTCTTTCGTTCCGACGGACACGCGCAGGCAGCCCTGCAGGCGTGGCTGGGTCGAGAAGTCGCGCACCAGCACGCCGCGCGACAGCAACCGGTCGAACAGGTCGGGCACGGCGGTGCGGAACAGCAAGAAGTTGGCCGATGATGGCCACACGGTCACGCCGTCCAGCGCGGCGAGGGCGTCGTGGAGGCGGTCGCGCTCGTTTGACAGCGCGGCGACGTGGGCGGTCACCTGGTCGGCCAGCTCCACGGCCACCAGGCCGGCTGCCTGAGTCAGCGCGTCCAGGTGATAGGGCAGTCGCACCTTGCGCAGATCGTTGACCACCCAGTCGTGGCCCAGCAGGTAGCCCAGGCGCAGCCCGGCCAGCCGCCAGGCCTTGGAGAAGGTGCGGCACACCACCAGGCGGGGCAGCTCGTCGAGCAGCCCCACCGCGGATTGCCCGCCGAACTCGACGTAGGCCTCGTCGACGATGACGAGGGCGCGGCTGTGGTCGTGCAGCGCCCGGACCGTGTCCAGGGGCAGCGTCATCCCGGTCGGGTTGTTGGGGTTGGCCACGCAGACCAGCGCCGGGTCGCGTTCGGCAACGGAGGCGGCCGCGGCGGACGCCGACAGCCGAAAGTCCTCGTCGAGGTCGACGGTCACGACCGGCGTGGCGGCCACGCGCGCGATCAGCGGATGAGCCGAGTAGCCGGGCCGCAGGAGCAGCAACGGTCGACCGGGCCCACCGTAGGCCTGGAACAGCTGCAGCAGCACCTCGTTGGAGCCGTTGGCGGCCCACACCCGCTCGGGCGGTAGACCGAAGCGCCCGGCCACCGCGGTGCGTAGCTGCCATGCCCGCCGGTCGGGATAGCGATGCAGGTCCAGCTCCTGCACCCGTTCGGCCAGCCGCACGCCGAACGCTGTCGGCGGCGGCCACGGGGTCTCGTTGGTGTTCAACCGGACGGCGACATCCAGCTGCGGAGCCCCGTACGGCTCGAGGTCAGCCAGATCGGCGCGGACCGGCACCGGTTGATCGGTGACGGTCACGACTCAGTCCTGTGTCCTACCGCTTCGCTGCTTGAGGACGGGGTCCTGTGTCCTACCGCTTCGCTACATGAGGACAGGCGTACCTGCACGGCGCGCACGTGAGCGGGCAGATCCTCGGCGGCCCCAAGCGCCTCCACCACCGGGGCCAGGTCAGCCAACGACGAGGCGTCGTACTGCACCCAGTTCACCGGAACGTAGAAGTCGTCCGTGCGCAGCCCACCGGCGAAGCGAGCGGTGCCCCCCGTCGGCAGTGTGTGGTTGGGACCGGCGCAGTAGTCGCCGAGC
>JACCVM010000274.1 GCA_013698135.1 Euzebyaceae bacterium
CGGAAGTGCTGGAAGGTGCGGATCGCCTCGGTGGCGATCGGGTAACGCGAGTAGACCGCGAAGGCGTACTGCCCGGGGAACTCGCCGAAGCCGAACGCGTCGTCGCCGTAGGCCCGCCCCTCGGTGCCGATCACGCCATCGTTGTTCAGGTCGAAGCCGCTGGCGATGCCCGTGTTAGAGGCAAAGGCCATGCGGTAGGGATAGCGGATCGGGGCTCGCCCGCCCTGGCTGACGCCGAGGTAGTGGTCCCCGAACAGCGCCACCGCCTTGCCCCGAGGATCGTAGTCGAACTCGTTGACCAGCAGCACGTCCGGGCGCTGGAGCTGGACGATCTCGGCCACGGTGCGGGCTTGCTCGTCGCCGGCACGCAGGTCGGCCACGAGTTGGCCCTGTTCGGCGCGGAACAAAGACACGTTGAACGTGGCGAAGCGCACGTCCGGATGCGGCCGGCGCCCGGGGCGTGCGCCGGCGGTGATCGGCTGGGCAATGACGGCCAGCACCAGCGCCAGGAGGATCGGCAGCGCGCGACGGCGGATGATGAGCATGAGGGACGCTCCTACTCGACGACGGATTGGCGCACCCTACCGGTCACGGGTGACGGGGCAGCAAACGGCGGTTGACGATGGAGGTGTGGACCCCGCGGAAGCCGGTGAGGATGGCGGCCATGGCTGACGCTGAACCCTTCTCCGTCGACACCTTGCTCTCGCTGCCTCGCCTGGACGGTCTGGCCCTGTCGCCCGACGGCAGCCGCTTGGTCACGTCGGTGGCACGACCGGATGCCGAGGGCAAGAGGTTCGTCACCGCCCTATGGGAGCTGGACCCCAACGGCGAGCGGGAGCCCCGGCGACTGACCCGCTCGGCGCCCGGCGAGGCTGGGGCGGTGTTCATGCCGGACGGGGCGCTGCTGTTCACCTCCTCGCGGCCCGACCCCGCCGCGGCAAAGGACGATCCACGCGGCGAGGCGCCCGCCCTCTGGCTCCTGCCACCGAGCGGCGGCGAGGCCTATCTCATCGCCGCGCCTCCCGGAGGGGTGGATGACGTCGCGGTCGCCCGTTCGTCCGGCACCATCGTTCTCGGCGCGTCGACCCATCGGCGTACGGCTGGATGGGACCAGGACGCGGAGCGCGAAAAGGCCCGCGTCGACGCCGGCGTGCAGGCCCAGCTGTTCACCGACTACCCCATCCGCTACTGGGATCACTACCTCGGGCCACGTGAGCGTCATCTGTACGCCGCGCCACCGCCCTCGGGCGACACCGCACTTGAGGTCACCGACCTGCTGCCGGACCCGGGCCGGCTGCTGGACCTGGCCACCTTCGACGTCATGCCGGACGGTGCCACCGCCGTCACCAGCCGCGCCCAGGACGATGCCGACGTCCGCAACCGCTTCCTCAGCGAGCTGGTGACCGTCGACGTCACCACCGGCGAGCAGCGGGTCCTGGCAAGCGGCGACTTCGGCTACGAGTCCCCCGCCGGCTCGCCGGACGGGCGTTGGATCGTCGCCATCCGGGCCGAGCGCTCGACACCCGACCGCGCAGGCGACCAGACGCTATGGCTGGTCGATCTCGCCACCGGCGACGGTCGGGACCTGCTGCCCGGCTTCGACCTGTGGCCCAACGCGCCCGTTTGGGCCCCCGACAGCAGCGCGGTGCACTTCACCGCCGACAACGACGGTCGGACGAGGCCGTATCGAGTTGACCTGGACGATCAGCGGCTGACGCGCCTGGCCACCGAGGGCGTGTTCACCGCCCTGTGCCCATCCCCCGACGGCAAGACGGTCTACGCGTTGCGCTCGATGGTCACCGCCCCGCCGCATCCCGTGGCCCTCGACGCGTCCGCCAGCGACCAGGAACCACGAGCGTTCGACGGAGCCTGGGGCGCCATGGCGCTGCCCGGAAGGGTGGAGCGCGTCGTTGCCACCGCCGAGGACGGGACCGAGGTCAGCTCGTGGCTGCTGCTGCCCCCTGACGCCGGCAAGCGCAACCCCGCGCCGCTCGCACTGTTCATCCATGGCGGCCCCCTCGGCTCCTGGGCAGGTTGGCATTGGCGCTGGAACCCTCACGTGCTGACGGCGAAGGGCTACGCCGTACTGCTGCCCGATCCGGCCCTGTCAACGGGATACGGGCTGGACTACATCCAGCGCGGCTGGGGTCGCTGGGGCGACGTCGTCTATGGGGACCTGATGGCGGCCGTGGACGAGACGGTCAAGCGGCCCGACATCGACGAGACCAGGACCGCCGCCATGGGTGGGTCATTCGGCGGCTACATGGCCAACTGGATCGCCGGGCACACCGACCGGTTCGACGCCGTGGTCACACACGCCAGCCTGTGGGCGCTCGAGCAGTTCCACGGGACCACCGACCTCGGCGTGTACTGGGAGCAGGAGTTCGGCGACCCCTACACCGAACCGCAGCGCTACCGGCAGCACAGCCCCAACCTGCACGTCGGCGATATCCGCACGCCAATGCTGGTGATCCACGGCGAGCAGGACTACCGCGTTCCCATCGGCGAGGCGCTCAAGCTGTGGACCGACCTCAAGCGGCACGGCGTCAACGGGCAGTTCCTGTACTTCCCCGACGAGCACCACTGGATCCTCAAGCCCGGTAACGCACGCGTGTGGTACCAGACCGTCTGCGCGTTCCTTGACCATCACGTACGAGGACAAGCGTGGACTCGACCGGAGCTGCTGTAGCTCGACCCACGCGGCTGCGCGAGCTGCCCGCGCTGCTGCGACGCAACCGCGACTTCCGTCTGATGTTCGCAGCGACCGTCGTGTCGTTCCTCGGTGACTGGTTCGCGTTCGTCGCGGTCAGCGAGTTCGCGATCACGACCACCGGCCGCGAGGGCGCCGGCGCTGTGGCCTTTGCCGCCAACGTCCTGCCGGTGTTCGTGGTGGCCCCGTTCGCCGGCGTGCTGGCCGACCGCGTGGACCGCCGGCTGCTGTTCGTGGCGGTCAACCTGGCGGCGATCGTGCCGTGTCTTGGGCTGCTGGCGGCGTTCGCCCTCGGCCAGCCGTGGCTGGCGGTGGGCTGCCTGGCCGCCATCGCGCTGGTCGTGGCCTTCGTCGAGCCGATCACGGCCGCAGCCGTCCCCAACCTCGTGGATCCCGCTGACCTGTCGCTGGCGCAGGCCGCGCTGGGCAGCGTCTGGGGCACGATGCTGTTCGTCGGCGCCGGCGTCGGCGGGCTGGTGACGCAGGCGTTCGGTGCGCAGACCAGCTTCGTGCTGGATGCGCTGACGTTCGTCACCGCGGCCGTGCTGGTGCTGG
>JACCVM010000005.1 GCA_013698135.1 Euzebyaceae bacterium
TCCGCCGAACTGATCGGCGGCATCGACTTCATCCCACTCGCCATCGGCTTGTTCGGGATCGGTGAGATCCTCTACAGCGTCTACCTCAACCAGCACGCCGCAGACTTCCCGTACATCAAGGTGAGCACCAAGGACGAGGGCTTCTGGCCCAGCCGACGGGAGTGGAAGGAGTCGAGGGGGCCGACCGCCAGGGGCTCGGTGCTCGGGTTCATGGTCGGGGTGGTGCCCGGGGCCGGCGCGACAATCGCCTCGCTGATGTCCTACAGCATGGAGAAGTCCATCTCCAAGACCCCCGAAAAGTTCGGGAAGGGGGCGATCCCCGGATTGATCGGGCCGGAGGCGGCGAACAATGCCGCGTCCGCCGGATCGCTTGTCCCGTTGCTCACCCTTGGCATCCCGGGCTCGGGATCAACGGCCGTGCTGCTCGGCGCGTTCCTGCTGTACGGCCTGCGACCCGGGCCGCTGCTGATGACCCAGAACCCCGAGTTCGCCTGGGGCCTGATCGCCAGCATGTACCTGGGCAACGTCGTCCTGGTGCTGCTCAACATCTTCGCGATCCCGCTGTTCGCGAGCTTCATGAAAGTTCCCCTGCGCATCGCCATCCCGGTGATCGTCGTGCTGTGCACCATCGGCACCTACACCGTCAACGGCAGCATCATCGAAACCTGGTTGATGGTCTTGGCCGGCGTGCTGGGCTTCTTCATGAAGCGGTTCGGCTTCTCCCCCGCCGCCGCGATCGTGGCCCTGGTCCTTGGTCCGATCGCCGAGGAGACTCTGCGCCAGTCGCTGCTGATCTCCAACGGCAGCCCGTTGATCTTCTACCAACGACCGGTGGCGTTCGGCTTGGTGATCCTCTTCGCGATCCTGGTCGCGGTGCCGGTGGCCTACCGGCTGATCCGTGGCCGCAGCCTACCGGCTGTGCCGGCCGAAGAGGATTAGCAGGCAGCGCTTCCCGGTCCCAAGGAGGCGCCCCGTGCGTCTGTGCAGCGTCGTGATTGACCACGACGAGGTCGCGGCCATCGATGTTGCCGGCCGCGGGGTGGTCCAGCTGTCCGCCGTGGACGCGGACGCACCCGTGGACTTGCTGAACGTCATCGGTGTGTTGTCCGCGCAGCGGCTGGACACTTGGTCGCAGCGTGTCGCAGGGCTTGCCGACGACGCCTTCGTCGACCCCGTGACGCTGCGGTGGGCGCCGCCGTACCGCCATCCGCCCAAGCTGTGGGGCATCGGCCTGAACTATGTCGACCACGCCGACGACTTGGCCGCGGCGCACCCGACCGCTCCGGCATCGTTCATGAAGGGCGATCACACCATCATCGGGCCGGGTGAGCCGATCATCCTGCCGGTGCAGAGCCGGCGGGTGACCGCCGAGGGCGAGCTGGGCATTGTCATCGGGCGCGAGTGCCGCAACGTGGAAGAAGCCGACGCGCTGGAGCACGTGGCCGGCGTCTGCTGCGTGCTTGATCAGACGGCCGAGGACATCCTGCAGGAGAACCCGCGCTTTCTGACCAGAGCCAAGAACTTCCCAACCTTCTTCGCGTTCGGGCCGCACCTGGTGACGATGGACGAGGTGCTGGCGCGCTTCGACAGCCTCGCCGACATCGTGGTCGGGACCTACTGCAACGGTGCCCTGCAACGACAGAACGCGGTCGCCAACATGCTCTACTCACCGCAGATGCTGATCAGCTTCCACAGCAAGGTCATGCCGCTACTACCCGGTGACGTGATCAGCACCGGTACGCCCGGAGCGGTGGTGATCTCAGATGGCGACCTCGCCGAGTGCCGCATCTCCGGGATCGGCTCCCTGGTCAACCCCGTCGTCGGGGCGGCCGGCATCGACTGAGAGGAATGTTTCATGGTCGTGCTCTACAGCCTCGCCGCCGCGCTGACCGGAGGGTGGTTGTTGGATCGCCTCGGCGTTCCGGCCGGGGCACTGGTGGGAGCCATGCTCGGCGTCGGTGTGCCTCGGATGTTCGGGGTCCCCACCTGGAGCATCCCTCCGGCCGGACGTTTCGTGGCCTACGTGATCGTCGGGGCGCTGTTGGGCCAGACGTTCAGCCGTGAGACGCCGAGGCTGGTCGCGGAGTCCTTCGTGCCCATCATCAGCGTGGTCGTCGCCTTCATCGGGATCGGCGCCATCCTCGGCTACTGCCTGTGGCGGTTCGGTGGCCTGGACCCCATCACCTCCTACCTGGCGACGTCGCCCGGCGCGATCGCTCAGATGGGTGTCCTCAGCGCCGAGGCCGGGGCGGTGGCTCCGCTGGTGCTCAGCGTCCATCTGCTGCGGGTCACCTCGGTCATCCTCATCACGCCGTTGATCGTGAAGCTGCTCAAGGCCTGACGAGTACCTGTGGGCGCGGGCTACCGTGGTGGGATGGGAGGTCCGCCAAGAGCCAATGGCGTGCAGTCGCTGGACCGTGCGGTGGCGATCCTGGACTGCTTCACGGCCGAGCGCCAGGAGCTGGGGCTGTCGGAGATCGCCCGCATCACCGGGTTGACCACCAGCACGGCCCACCGGCTGCTGCACAGCCTCCAATCCCATGGGCTCGTGCGGCGAGTTCCCGACCGCCGTTACACGTTGGGGCCGCACCTGCTGCGGCTCGCCAGGGGTGCCCATCCCGGCGTGGACCTCCAAGTGGTGGCATTGCCGGTCATGCGCCGCTTACGGGACGCGACCGGCGAGACCGTTGGTTTGCACGTCCTGTCAGGTCGCTGCCGGCTGGTCGTCGACCAGGTCGAGAGCCGCCAGCCGCTGCGGCGCACCTACACCGAGTTGGAGGAGCGCATCCCGCTGCACCAAGGGGCTCCCGGCAAGGTCCTGCTGGCCTTCTTGCCCGCCGAGGAGCGCGAGGTGGTCCTGGCTGGACCGTTGGAGGCGGCGACGCCGGCCACCATCACCGATCCAGGCCTGCTGCGCACTGAACTCGAGCAGATCACCCGCTCGGGGCGCGCCTTCTCGTTCGAGGAACGCGTCGTCGGCATCCGGACGGTGGCGGTGCCGATCCGCAACCATGCCGGCACCGTACGGGCCAGCGTGAGCGTCACCGGACCGGCCTTGCGAGTCACCGCTGCGCGGCTGGAGGAGCTGGCGCCGCCGTCCATCCGGGCGGGGGCGGAGATCTCGGCCATCCTCGGCTGGCGCGACAAGACCTAACCGGGACCGAATCCGATCATCGCCAGCGGGGCAGGGGGCTCCTCAGTTGCCTTGCGGGGCGGGGCGCACCAGCCGCCACGCCAGGACCGCGGCGAGCAGCGCCCAGACGGCCACCGGCACCGACGGAGGAAGCTCGGAGGAAGCCCCACGCGAGGCAACGAGCACCGGTGACGTCGCCAGCGGTTGCGGTACGACGCCGAGCAGGCTGGACAGGGTCGGGGGTGGCTGGGCTGCGGGAGCGACGGCGGGTGGGGGGATGGAGAATGCGGGCGGGGCGCTCTGCGGCACCGCGACGGGCGGCGCAGCGATCGCTGGCGGGGCGACGGCCGGCAGGTTCTGCGACGCCAGCCCCGTCGAGACACCAGGGCCCGGCGCGGAGAGCGCGAGGCTGCTGCGGGTCACCGGGCTGGGCAACGATCCCGCCGACCCCACGTTCATCGGGCGCAGCGCCACCTGACGATCGTCGTCGGTGTCCCGCTGCCGATCGTCGTCGTCCTTGGTGGTGTCCCGCTGCCGATCGTCGTTGTCCGCCGGGTCGCCCGCAGAACGATCAGGCTTCGGATCCGGCTTGCTGGGCTCAGTCGGGTCAGTCGGCTCGGTGGGCTCAGTCGGATCGGTGGGCTCAGTCGGGTCCGCGGGCTCAGTCGGATCGGGGTCGATGGGATCGCGCGGTTCCGGCGCGGCGACCTCTAGCGGGGTTGAGGTCGCATCCGCCGTGTGGCTGGTGTTCGGGTCGGCTCCCGCGCGCGCCACCTGCAGGCGATAGCTGTAGATCCCCGGCTCGAGTCCGCCATCGTCGGGCCTGGCGTGGTCGAAGGCGATCGTCTCACCCGGTTCGAAGGTGGCAAGCGGCTTGGCCGTGCCGAGGCGGTACAGCTCGACCGGCTGGCTGTCGGGCAACGCCAGGGCTTGTCCGCTGACCTTGATCTGGTCGTCCCGGCGCAGGCGTGCACCCACCCACGGCGCCGGGGGGTCCACGTCCAGGACGATCGGCTGATCGGCGACCAGCGGTGGAGCGTCGGCGGCGCCAGCGACGACGGTGAGGGTGTAGTCGCCATTGGCCACCGCCGGGTCGATCAGGCTGAGGCGAACCGACGACTGTCCGTCGCTCTGCTTGGTCTCCTGCTCGGTCCAGCTCGTGGGGCCCGCGTCCCCGGTGTCGGGACTCGCGGTGGTCAACGTGACACTGAGCTGCTCGACCTCGCCGTCAACCGTGACGTCCAGGAAGGGCTCGCCGGCCACGGTGTCGCCAGGCTCGGGCATGACCAGCGTCAGCTGCTGGGTCGGCAGCTCGGAGGCGTCCTCCGTCTGTGCGTAGGCGGGAACGGCCGTCAGGAGCATGATGGCCGCGACTGCGGCCATCACCATCCCCCGAACGCCGAACCGACCCTGGTGTCGTGGTCGTGTCACGGTCGTACCAGCGTACGGGTTCTGCGACGCGAACGGGAGCCATTTAGCCATACGTTCATTGCATCGGCACGTTGCGGTTCCAACCTTTGCTTCCCGCGAGCGATTTCACTCTGCCGCCAGCCGTTGCAGCCCCTCCGGGATGTCCGTCGGCCCAACGATGCCCCCGTCGCTGACAAGGTCACGGCCGAGCAGACCGGCGACGACCGGGTCCAGGGCCGGCGCAGGTCCGGGGGGCCGTTGCGGTGCGGTTAGCAGGTCGGCGAAGGCTCCCAGCAACAGCTCGGTCGGTCCCGTCACCGTCACGTTGACGGCGATCTCCCCCACCAGCCCTCGGAGCCGATCGGCCTCGACCAGCACCAGCGCCAGATCGTCGACGTACAAGGGAGAGTGCGTCGCTTCGGCGCCCTGCGCCGGCGCCGCACCGGCCGCCAGCGCCTCCGTCAGCGGATCACGGGGCCCGTAGGTCAGCGCCCGGCGGATCACGATGGACTCCAGGGGAGCGTCGGCCAACAGACTCTCGACCTCGACACAAGCCTCAAGGTAGGCGTTCCCCTGCGGCGCCTCCACCCCGACAAAGGATGGCCAGATGACGCGCCGGCAGCCCGCACCGAGCGCCGCCGACACCACCGTGGCGGCGTCGTCCACGACGGTCTCGGGCGGTGTCATCGGGTCACCGCCGAGATGCACCACCGTGTGCACCTGCTCCAGAGCGGTCTCGAGATGGCCCTCGTCGTCCAGCGTCCCACGGGCGACGACGCAGCCGGCGGCCCGTAACGCCTCGGCGGCTTCCACGTCGCGGTAGTCGACGAAGGCGCGCACCTGCCCGGTGCCGCGCAGCCGTCGAACTACGGCGCGACCGACCGACGTCTGTGCCGCGGTGACCAGGACTGGCATGCTTACAGACGGTACTTCAGAGCGCTGCTCGCTCCAGCCGAACGTCACCGGAGACGGTGCGCAGCTGCAGCCTGATGGTGCGTCCATCGCTCGGCGCGCCGCCCGGCTCGGCGTCGAAGTCGTTGCGCAGGGCACCGGACAACGTCGAGACGTCAACGTCAACGGTGCGTCCCGACGGCAGGCCGACGCGGACGTCACCCGAGGCGGTGGTGCAGCGCAGGAGTTCACCCTCGAAGTTGCGCACCCACACGTTGCCACTGGCGGAACGCCCGCTGAGGCTGCCGCGAGCCGCGCCGACCACCAGGTCGCCGGAGGCGCCGCGAAAGGCGACCTCAGCGTCGGCCCGCTCCACCTCGATGTCTCCCGACGCCGTGGTCACGTCCAGCCGGCCGCCCACGCCGGCAAGGCCGACGTTGCCCGACGCCGAGCGGACCACGGCCTCGCCGGAGACCTCGCCGGCACGCAGATCGCCCGAGGCAGAGTTGGCTCGCAGGCGCGACAGCCCGAACTCGACGTCAACGTCGGCGCTGGCCATGCGGGCGTCCAGCTGGCTGCCCTGTGGAGCGCGGACGGTCAGTTCGTAGGAGCGCCAGCGGCTCGCGAAGCCGTCCTCGGGACGCAAGCTGATGTGGTTCCCCGACTGCTCGATGCGGAAGCTGCCGGCGTCGCGACCTCGGACGTCGACGACCACGGCGCCTTCGTCGCCTGGAAGGAGGGTGGCCCGACCGGCGGCGAGGCAAAGCTCGAGCCTGACGGTACCGGTGACGGAGAAGGTTTCGGTCCTGTGGTCGCTCACGTCTGCACCGTCCCCCGGTAGTGGCGTCCGGGGCGACCCTGGCGGCCGGTGGCCGACGCGAGCGCCTTGACCACCCAGCTGTTCACCGAGTCACCGGTCACGCCTGCGGAGTCCTCGACGACCGACTTGAGGCTGGGCGGCAGCCGTAGCGTGATGCGCGCCTCGTAGTCCTCTTCACGCGGCGTCTCGGTGACTCGCGGCTCCCGAACGGCAAGGACCGGCTCTCCCTCTCGCAGCACGACGTCGACCTCGTGCTCGGGCATCTGCGCGCCCACTTCGGTGGCCGCCTGCTCGGCCAGCTCAAGCGCAAGCTGGCGCGTCGCGGGGCCGAGCGCCGCCAGCAGCGCCTGCGCCGCCGACTCCAGGGCCGGGTCACCGCTGGCCGCGACCTGGGTGGCGAGGGCGGCTTCGAAGCGGGCCAGTGCGGTCTGGGTGTCCATCTCGTCTTCCATTCCTCGACGGCGGGGCGGCGGCTCGGGACGCCGACGGGGCCCGCGAAGCCGCGCGGTCAGGCGCTCGACCCGCGCCTCGTGGACCGTTGCCAGGAGCTCTGGTGTCCAGTTCATCGTACCTTCCTTGTGGTCTCGATGACGCCACTATGACATCAAATATATGTCATGTCCAGGCCGTTATGGTGTCAATCATGCTCACGTTGTTCCACGACTTCACGTCTCCGGCCTGCGCGCTGGCGGTGGCACGCGTCCAGCGCCTGGCCGACGAGGGACTGCCAGTGGAGTTCGCAGGGTTCGAGGCGGTCGGCATCGATCTCACCCTGCCTCCAACGCTGGACGTGCTTGCCACTGTCGATGGGCTGACCGAGCAGGCGGCGGCCGAGGGCATCCCGCTGCGACGCCCGACGGTCCTGCCCCCCACGGCACTGGCCCACGTGGTGGGCACGGTCGCCGACGCTGCTGGGCTGGCCGCTTCCTGGCGGCGGGCCTGCTACGCCGCCTTCTGGCGCGACGGCAGTGACATCGGCGATCGCGAGGTGCTGGCCCAGCTCGCCGTCGCGGCCGGTCTGGAAGCCGCGCAAGTGATTGCGGCGCTGAGCGACCGCGCCTTGCTGGCGGCCGTACGCCACCGCACCGCCACCCACCGGCGGAAGGGCGTCGGTGGCGTGCCGACGATCCTGACCCAGCGCACGCTGGTGCCGGGCCTGCTGCCAACCTCCGACCTACGAGCCCTCGCGGCGCTGTGACCGGGGCCGACCGGGCACCCCGGCGCGGCCACCGCGATCGCTAGGGTTGGTCGTCATGGTGGTGCTGTCCGATCGCTACGAACTGGGTGCCACGATCGGGGCAGGCGGCATGGCCCGGGTCGTCCAGGCGCACGACCGCCTTTTGGATCGTCCCGTCGCCGTCAAGCTGATGCGCGACGACCTGTCGGCCGATCCCACGGTCCGCCAGCGGTTCCTGCGCGAGGCCAGGGCGGCCGCCCGCTTCGCTCACCCCAACGCCGTCGCGGTGTACGACACCGGCCAGGACGGGCGCCAGCCATGGATCGTGATGGAGCTGGTTGATGGCGACAACCTCGCCGACCGGCTGGCGGCCGAGGGAGCCCTCCCCGCCGAGACGGCGAGGTCGATCACCGATCAGGTGCTGGCCGCACTGTCGGCAGCGCACCGCGCCGGCATGGTGCATCGTGATGTCAAACCGGCCAACATCCTGCTGCCCCATCAAGGCGGCGTGAAGCTGACCGACTTCGGGATCGCCAAGGGGATCCAGGAAGCCACGGCCGGGCTGACGGCCACGGGGCAGCTCATCGGCACCGCCAAGTACCTCGCCCCCGAACAGGTCGACGGTCACCCGGCGACACCGGCCTCCGACATCTACGCCATCGGCGTGGTGCTGTACGAGATGCTCACCGGTGCGCCACCGTTTCTCGGTGAGAACGCGCTGGCGGTCGCGCTGGCTCATACTCGCGACCCGGTGCCGCCGCTGCACGGCGTCGACCCGACGCTGGCGTCGGTGGCCGAACGTGCGTTGGCCAAAGATCCCGAGCAGCGCTATCCCGACGCGGCGGCGATGCGTGACGCGCTCGCCGGCCGCTCTCCCGCAACTGGCGCCGCACCGGTCGCGGCGGCCGCCACGGTGCCGCTGCGCGAGTCCTCGGCGGCCACGACGGTGCTCGATCACCCACACCGCGGGGCACCTTGGTTGCTGATCGGTGTGGTGCTGCTGGCCGTGCTCGGCCTGCTCGCCTTCGCGGCCAGCAACCTGCAGGACGGGACCGGAGAACAGGCTGGCCAGGGCAACCAGCGCCAGAATCAGGGCGGTGGGGCGGTCCCCATCGCGCCGGAGTCACAGACCGAAGCAACCGAGCCCTCGCAGACGGAGCCGCAGCAGACCGAGCCGCCACCGACCGAGCCCGAACCGACCGAGCCTCAAGAGCCCGCTGCGCCGACCAGCCTCGCGGAGCTGATCGCGCTGCTGGACGCCAACGAAGGTGCCTACGGCGAGAAGCAGCCCGATCTGGCCGACAAGGTCAACGACCTGCTCGGCAGGCCCGAGGACGAGCGTCCGGAAGAAGCCGTCAAGCTGCAGGAGGAGACCGCCGAGTGGGTCGCCGACGGCGAGCTCGACCCCGAGATCGGCGCCCTGGCGGTGCAGTTGCTGGAGCCGCTGGCCGCCCAGCGACCTCGCGAGGACACCGACGAAGACGACGAGGACAACCCAGCAGAGGCCCGCGCCAAGCCACCGAAGGGCGGCAAACCGCCAGGCCCGCCGGGTCGCGACGACTGAAGGCAGCAGTCAGATCGACGCGGCGGCGCGTTGAGCTCGTCAGATGACCGGCGGTTCCCGGTAGACGCCGAAGACGTCCTTGAGGGCCTGGCAGATCTCGCCGAGGGTGGCGTCAGCGCGAACAGCGTCCATGATCACCGGGACCAGGTTGGCGTCGCCGCGCGCGGCGTCGCGCAGCACCTCCAGCGCCTCGCCCGTCTTGCCGGCATCCCGTGCTGCCCGGAAGTCGGCAAGCCGGGCCGACTGTGCTCGCTCCACCTCGGCAGAGATGCGCAGCACCTCCAGCTCCCGCTCCTCGGGATCGTGGTGGACGTTGACCCCCACGATGCGTTTGGTGCCCTTCTCCAGCGCCTGCTGGTACGCGAAAGCGGCGTCGGCGATCTCGGACATGAACCAGCCGCTCTCGATGCCGCGCAGCAGCCCGCCGGTGATCGTGCCGTCGTCGGACTGGGCCAGGATCCGCTCGAAGTAGGCCTCGGTGTCGGCCTCCACCTTGTCGGTCATCCACTCGACGAACCAGGATCCGCCTAGGGGGTCGATGGTGTTGGTCACGCCCGTCTCCTCGGCGATGACCTGCTGCGTGCGCAGCGCCACCTTGGCGGCGTGGTCCGACGGCAGGGCCAGCACCTCGTCCAGCGCGTTGGTGTGCAGCGACTGGGTGCCACCGAGCACCGCTGCCATCGCCTCCAGCGCGGTGCGCACGATGTTGTTGTCCGGCTGCTGCGCGGTCAATGACACCCCGGCGGTCTGGGTGTGGAACCGCAGCAGCATCGCCTTGTCGGCGGTCGCGCCGTAACGCTCGCGCATCCAGCGGGCCCAGATCCGCCGTGCGGCGCGGAATTTGCCGATCTCTTCGAAGAAGTCGATGTGCGAGTCGAAGAAGAATGACAGCCGCGGCGCGAACGCGTCGACTGCCAGGCCGCGCGACTTGCCCAGCTCGACGTAGGAGAATCCCGCCGCCAGCGTGAACGCCAGCTCCTGCGCCGCGGTCGATCCGGCCTCACGGATGTGATAGCCCGACACCGAGATCGGGTGGTAACGGGGCACCTGCCGACTGGTGAACTCCATCAGGTCGGCGATCAGCCGCAAGTGCGGCTGCGGCGGGAACAGCCACTCCTTCTGCGCGATGTACTCCTTGTAGATGTCGGTCTGCAAGGTCCCGGCGAGCTGATCGAGAGCGAAGCCCTGCCGCTCCGCGGCGACGGCGTACATGGCGAACAACACCACGGCCGGGCCGTTGATGGTCATCGACGTGGTGATCTCGCCGAGCGGGATGCCGTCGAACAGTCGCTCGACGTCGGACAGCGTGTCCACGGCCACGCCGCAATGGCCGACCTCCCCCGCCGACTCCACCTCGTCGGAGTCGCGCCCCATCAGCGTCGGCATGTCGAAGGCCACCGACAACCCGTGCTGGCCGGCGCGCAGCAGGTCGTGGTAACGCCGGTTGGTGTCCGTGACGCTGCCAAAGCCCGCGAACTGGCGGATCGTCCACGGTCGGCCCCGGTACATCGAGGGGTACACGCCTCGCGTGAAGGGATACACCCCCGGATAGCCGATGCGCTCGAAGTCCGGCGTGTAGCTGTCGGGACCGACCAACGGCGGCACCGGCACCTCCGACAGCGTCGTGAAGTCCTCATCGCGTTCCGGCGTCGCGGCGTAGCGACGCTGCCACTCCGCCATGTCCTTGTGTCCCACCGCTTCACTCCTGGAGGACATCCGGTCGTGGTCGTTCGAGGTCACTGCGGGCTCCTGTTGCAGGGGAACCAGGCGGGAGGCCATTCTGCCACTGGCGCGCGCTGCGGCCCTTGGCGTCGTGGGTACCTGGCAACGTGTTGATCAGGCGGCGGCCACCGACGCCAACGGAAGGGGCCGCTGACCCCGGGTCCGTTGCCGTCAGGTCCGCGCCAACCTCGACCCGCTCGCCAGGCATGCGCGCCGGCTGCATCGAGATCGTCGAGTCCTAATGGGGTCGTAGCAGCCGGTCGGGTTCGGCAGGCTGTTGTCCGAGCCACCCGGCAGGTGACTACTGCTGAGTCCAGGGTTGCAAGCTCTATGCCTAGATCGTGGCCCTGCCGGAGGTGAGGAGGTCGACGACTGGTGGGATGGCGTGCCATGGCGAGCACTGATCCATTAGGGCGTGCGTGTGCCTCCTTGACGGCTCGAGCCCGTGTCCGCAGCTTCCCCGAGAGGAGAGCAGGGTGATCTTTGTTGGCATCGACTGGTCCGAGCAGCACCACGACATAGAAGTCCAAGACACCGATGGCGCGGTGCTGGCCACCGCCAGAGTCGCCGACGGCTTGGACGGCATCGGCTCGTTGCACGCGCTGCTTGCCGGCCACGCCGACGATCCGGCAGAAGTGGTGGTCGGCATCGAGATCGACCGCGGTCTGCTGTCGGGTCGCTGGTCGCCGCCGGCTATGAAGTGTTCAGGACGGTCCAGCCGCTAGACGACGCTGGTACCGACGAGGAAGGTCAGCGCCACGCGTCGACGCGGTCGTCCATCCCAGCTAGGAGTCGACCTCTGCGGCGCCGGTGTCGCCGGCCGGAGCACTGGTCCCAGCGGCCCCGCTGCCCGCCGAGAAGGTGTAGGTGCCTCCGTACAGGCTGACCTGGGTGCCGATATCCAGCTGCGCATACAGCCACAGCGCATCCGCACGACTGACGCGCACGCAGCCGTGGCTGGCGGGATAGCTCGGCACCGAGTCCGACCCGTGGATGGCCCATCCGGCGTAGAAGTACATCGGGTCGTACAACGATCCCAGCGGTGCCTCCCGGATGCCGGGGATCTTGCGCTCGACGATGTAGCTGCCGACCGGGGTCAGGCTGGTGGCCGTGCCGCCCGACGAGGTCTCGTAGGACTCGCCACTACCGGAGCTGACCGCCATGATGCGCTCGAGCTGGCCGTTGCGGACGTAGTACAGGACCTGCTTGGTTAGGTCCACCTCGACACGCGTGGCGGCTCCGCCCTGCAGTGCCGGGGCCACCGGCTGGTCCAAGGCCGCTCGGGTCAGCGGCCCCACCACGCCGTCGGCGGACAGCCCATTGACCTTCTGAAAGGCCATGACGGCGCTGATCGTCGCCGTTCCGGAGACACCGTCGATGGAGTCTGCGTAGTACTTCAGTTCGGCCAGCCTGCCCTGTACCACGGCGATGCCGGCCTTTTCGCGATCTTCGCGCCGCTGCTCGGCTCGAGCGGCCCTGGCCCCGGCCGCGGCTTCCGCCTTGGCGGCGGCCCTCACCTTGGCGGCGGCTTCGGCCTGGGCCTTGGCTTTCGCGCGGGCTCTGGCGGCGGCCTCGGCATCGGCCTCGGCATCGGCCTTCGCCGCCGCTCTGGCGGCGGTTGCGACCTCGGTCACCTCGGCACCCGCCGGAGCGCTCGGGGCGATCCTGTCGACCTGGCGGGCCTCCTCATCCGACGAGCTGACCCCATTGACGCCCGCGCTCACCGGAGCCGCACCCAGCGTCTTGACCAACGAACCCACGAACGAGCCGACCAACGCGACCGGCGGGCCGGCCAGCACGACGCCTGTCCCCACCAGGATCACGACCAGGATGGGGACCAACAGCAGCAGGAGCAGGTTGCGGCGCATCAACGAAGCGTAGCCAGCGGGGCCACAGCGTGCTGGATGTCCGTTCGGACGGCCATATCCTCAACCCGCGACGCGCCGCCGACCGCCGCCCGTCAGCCTTCGAAGCGCTCCAGCAACCGGTCGGCGGCCGTGTACGGGTCAAGCTTGCGTTCAGCCACCGCGGCCGCGAGCTCGTCGACCAGCTGACCGTCGTCGAAGGTGGTGAACCGCCGGCGAACCTCGCCCAGAGCGATTTGGTGCACCTGGGTGCGCGCGCGCTGCCGGCGGCGCTCGTCGAGGCGGCCCGACTCCCGCAGCCAGACCCGGTGTCCGTCGACGGCATTGATCAGCTCGGCGATGCCCTCGTCGCGGGACGCCACCGTCTTGCAGATTGGCGCCAGCCATTCAGGATGGCCAAGGTGCTGCATGTCGCGCAACTCCCGCACCGTGCGATCCACGCCGTCGCGATCGGCCTTGTTGACGCAGAAGACGTCGGCGATCTCCAGGATCCCCGCTTTCGCGGCCTGGATGGCGTCGCCCATCCCGGGAGCCAGCGCCACGATGGTGGTGTCCGCCGCCGACGCCACCTCGACCTCGGCCTGCCCCACGCCCACCGTCTCGACGACCACAATGTCAAACCCAGCGGCGTCGAGCACCAGCAGCGCCTGCGGCGTCGCCCAGGACAGCCCGCCGAGGTGGCCGCGGTTGGCCATCGACCTGATGAAGACGCCGTCATCAAGCACGTGGTCCTGCATGCGCACGCGGTCACCGAGCAGCGCGCCGCCGGAAAACGGCGACGACGGGTCGACGGCGAGCACCGCGATCCGTCGGCCACGACGGCGCCACTCGGCCAACAGCGCGTTGGTCAGCGTGGACTTGCCAACGCCCGGCGACCCGGTGATGCCGATGAGCTGCGCCCCGCCGGTGTGGGGATGCAGCAGCCGCACGGCTTCCCGCAGGTGTTGCGCGGAGCCGTCCTCGACCCGGGTGAGCACCCTGGCCAGGGCCCGACGCTCCCCGGCCAGCAGGCGCTCGACGAGCTCGGCGATCTCCATGGCAGGTGAGGAGGCTAGCCGTCCGTTGCGCTCCATTGCCAGACGGTACGGGAGCGCAGCCGCTCGCCGGCCGCCAGCTCCACGAGCCCGGTCCCTGCGTTCCCCTCGGCGTGCAACACCGGGGCGTTGGGCCATGCGGTCTGGGGCTCGACGCACACACCCCGGGGCGGGGTGTGCACCACCACGGTCGCGGGGTTCGCCGGCATGTCCAGCGTCATCTCCAGGTCCGGCCACACGACCCTGACCGGCCGACGAACCCCGACGTAGGCGTGATCCAAGGACCGGTCCCCCAGCGCCGGCGTGGCTCGCAGATCGGTGAGGTCGTCCACCGGCAGCAACGCACCCGTGGGGATCAGGTCGTCGCGGGTTTCCAAGACCTCGTCGGCCACCACGCCGACGCGGAGATCGCCGTCGTCGGGGCGCCGGAACCACGGGTGCCATCCCACCGAGACGGGCATCGCGCTGTCACCGGCGACGATCTGCGCCTCCAGTGTGAGACAACCCGCCGCCAAGGCGATCCTCTGCGCCGCCCAGCCGCCGAAGGGCCATCGCGCGGCGTCAAGGCCGCACGTGAGGGTCACCTCGGTCGTGTCTGTGTGCTCGACCCGCCAAGCGGTGTCACGCAGGACCCCGTGGATGGCGTGGCCGTAGTGCTCGGCCGGCACATGGCGGGTGTAACCGCGAAAGGGCACCTGGCCCTCATCCAGCCGCCCCACCCACGGCGCCATCAGGAAGCAGCCCCAGCCAATGTCGGCTTCCCTACCCTCCGGTTGGGACTCGGAGCCAAGCAGGCGTTCCACGCCCAGCGCGGTCAGCGAAGACAGGCGGCCGCCAGCGTCGGGGGCGACGACGACGGCGTCCTTGCCTGCCCGCAGCCGAACCGTCACGGCACCGCCAGCACGCGAGTTCCGGTAATCGCCGGCGCCTACAGGGTCTCGAACAGGACGGCGTCGCCCTGGCCGCCGCCACCGCACAGCGCGGCCGCCCCCCGCCCGCCACCGCGGGCGTGCAGCTCCGACAGCAGGCTCGTCGTGATGCGCGCGCCCGTGCAGCCGATCGGGTGGCCGAGGGCGACGGCTCCCCCATTGACGTTGACCTTGTCGGCTGGCACGCCGAGTCGGTCGGCCGAATAGATCGCCACCGAGGCGAACGCCTCGTTCATCTCGTACAGATCGAAGCCGTCGGGCGCAGCGCCGAGCTTGGCGGCCGCCTTCTCGATCGCGGCAGCCGGCTGGTGGTGCAGCGACGGGTCGGGACCGGCGACTGTGGCGTAGGACACGACCCGCGCCAGCGGTGTAAGGCCGAGCTCGTCGGCCTTGGCGCGACTGGTGAGCACAACGGCGGCGGCGCCGTCGGAGATCTGGCTGGCGTTGCCGGCGGTAATGGTGCCGTCGGCGGTGAACGCGGGCCGCAGCTTGCCCAGCGACTCGGTGGTCGTGCCGGGCCGCACCCCCTCGTCGCTGTCGACCAGGATCGGGTCACCCTTGCGCTGGGGCACCTCGACCGGCGTGACCTCGTTGGCGAAGCGACCGTCCTTCCACGCCGCGGCGGCGCGCTCGTGGCTGGCGGCGGCCCAGGCATCCTGCTGCTGACGTGTGATGCCGTACCGTTCGTTGAGCCGGTCGCTGCCCTCGCCCATGTGCCCGTTGTCGAAGGCGCACCACAGCCCGTCGTGGATCATCGCGTCGACGATCTCGCCGTTGCCCATGCGGTACCCGCCGCGGGCCTTGGGCAACAGGTACGGCGCGTTGGACATCGACTCCATGCCGCCCGCGACCACCACGTCCTGCTCGCCGAGGCGGATCGCCTGATCAGCCAGCGCCACCGCGGTCAGCCCAGACAGGCAAACTTTGTTGACGGTCAGCGCGGGCACGTCCATGCCGATGCCACCCTTGATGGCCGCCTGCCGAGCGGTGATCTGTCCCTGACCTGCCTGCAGAACGTGGCCCATGATCACGTAGTCGACCGCTTCGGGGGGCACGCCGGCACGCTCCAGCGCGGCACGGATCGCCACACCACCCAGATCCATCGCGCTCAGACTCGCTAAGCCGCCGCCGAACTTGCCGATCGGGGTGCGGACGTAGCCGACGATGACGGCTTCGTTCATGGCGGTGCGCTCCTGCCTGCCAGTCGGATGGTGAGCTGGCCGCCATTGTTCCACGGCAGCCCGAGTGTGCGCCCGGCGATGACGCACGCGAAGATGGCGCCCATGGCTGACGCTGAACCCTTCTCCGTCGACACCCTGCTTTCGCTCCCCCGCCTGGAGGGGTTGGCGCTGTCGCCCGACGGCAGTCGCCTGGTCACGTCGGTGGCACGACCGGATGCCGAGGGCAAGAAGTTCGTCACCGCCCTGTGGGAGCTGGACCCCGACGCGCAGCGAGAGCCCCGCCGGCTGACCCGCTCGGCGCCCGGCGAGGCGGGGGCGGTGTTCATGCCGGACGGGGCGCTGCTGTTCACCTCCTCGCGGCCCGACCCCGCCGCGGCGAAGGACGATCCACGCGGCGAGGCGCCCGCGCTCTGGCTCCTGCCGTCGGGCGGCGGCGAGGCCTATCTCATCGCCGCACCTCCCGGAGGGGTGGACGACATCGCGGTCGCACGTTCGTCGGGCACCATCGTTCTCGGCGCGTCGACCCATCCCCGTACGGCCGGATGGGACGAGGACGCCGAGCGCGAGAAGGCCAGGGTCGATGCCGGCGTGCAGGCCCAGCTGTTCACCGACTACCCGATCCGATACTGGGATCACTACCTGGGGCCGCGTGAGCGCCATCTGTACGCTGCGCCACCGCCGGCGGGCGACACCGCCCTTGAGGTCAACGACCTGCTGCCCGACCCCGAGCGGCTGCTGGACCTGTCCACCTTCGACATCACGCCGGACGGCGCCACTGCCGTCACCAGCCGCGCCCAGGACGATGCCGACGTCCGCAACCGTTTCCTCAGCGAGCTGGTGGCCGTCACCGTCGCCACCGGCGACCAGCGCATCCTGGCCAGCGGCGACTTCGGCTACGAGTCCCCCGCGTGCTCGCCGGACGGTCGTTGGGTGGTCGCCATCCGGGCCGAGCGCTCGACACCCGACCGCGCGGGAGACCAGACGCTGTGGCTGGTCGATCTCGCCACCGGCGACGGTCAGGACCTGCTGCCCGGCTTCGACCTGTGGCCCAACGCGCCCGTCTGGGCCGCTGACAGCAGCGCCGTCTACTTCACCGCCGACAGCGACGGTCGCACGAGGCCATATCGAGTTGACCTGGACGACCAGCGGCTGACGCGCCTGGCCACCGAGGGCGTGTTCACCGCGCTGTGCCCGTCCCCCGACGGTGCCACGGTCTACGCGTTGCGCTCGATGATCACCGTCCCGCCGCACCCCGTGGCCCTCGACGCGTCTGCCAGCGACCAGGAACCACGAGCCTTCGATGGAGCCTGGGGCGCCATGGCCCTGCCCGGAAAGGTGGAGCGCGTCGTTGCCACCGCCGAGGACGGGACCGAGGTCCGCTCGTGGCTGCTGCTGCCTCCTGACGCCGGCAAGCGCAACCCCGCGCCGCTGGCGCTGTTCATCCATGGCGGCCCCCTCGGCTCCTGGGCGGGTTGGCATTGGCGCTGGAGCCCACATGTGCTCACGGCGAAGGGCTACGCCGTCCTGCTGCCCGATCCGGCTCTGTCGACCGGCTACGGGCTGGACTACATCCAGCGGGGCTGGGGTCGCTGGGGCGACGTCGTCTATGAGGATCTGATGGCGGCGGTGGACGAGACGGTCAAGCGCCCGGACATCGACGAGACCAAGACGGCCGCCATGGGCGGGTCGTTCGGCGGCTACATGGCCAACTGGATCGCCGGGCACACCGACCGGTTCGACGCGGTGGTCACGCACGCCAGCCTGTGGGCCCTCGAACAGTTCCACGGGACCACCGACCTCGGCGTGTACTGGGAGCAGGAGTTCGGCGACCCCTACACCGAACCGCAGCGCTACCGCCAGAACAGCCCCAACCTGCACGTCGGCGACATCCGCACGCCCATGCTGGTGATCCACGGCGAGCAGGACTACCGGGTCCCCATCGGCGAGGCGCTCAAGCTGTGGACCGACCTCAAACGCCACGGCGTCGACGGGCAGTTCCTGTACTTCCCCGACGAGCACCACTGGATCCTCAAGCCCGGTAACGCACGCGTGTGGTACCAGACCGTGGGCGCGTTCCTGGACCATCACGTACGAGGACAAGCGTGGACTCGACCGGAGCTGCTGTAGCTCGACCCACGCGGCTGCTCGAGCTGCCCGAGCTCCTGCGACGCAACCGCGACTTCCGGCTGTTGTTCGCAGCGACCGTCGTGTCGTTCCTCGGTGACTGGTTCGCGTTCGTCGCGGTCAGCGAGTTCGCGATCACCGCCACCGGCCGCGAGAGTGCCGGCGCGGTGGCCTTCGCCGCCAACGTCCTGCCCGTGTTCCTGGTGGCACCGTTCGCCGGCGTGCTGGCCGACCGCATCGACCGCCGGCTGCTGTTCGTGGCCGTCAACCTGGCGGCGATCGTGCCCTGCCTGGGACTGCTGGCGGCGTTCGCCCTCGGCCAGCCGTGGCTGGCGGTGGGCTGCCTGGCCGCTATCGCGCTGGTCGTGGCCTTCGTCGAGCCGATCACGGCCGCAGCCGTCCCCAACCTCGTGGATCCCGCTGACCTGTCGCTGGCGCAGGCCGCGCTGGGTAGCGTCTGGGGCACGATGCTGTTCGTCGGCGCCGGCGTCGGCGGGCTGGTGACGCAGGCGTTCGGTGCGCAGACCAGCTTCGTGCTGGATGCGCTGACGTTCGTCACCGCGGCCGTGCTGGTGCTGG
>JACCVM010000025.1 GCA_013698135.1 Euzebyaceae bacterium
CAGATGGACGCCACGACGCCGGAAGCGATGACCGCGTAATCAAGGCGTTGGTTGGCGTTCAGGCGACCTTGCCGACCGCGACCAGGATTCGGCGGCGCAGGTCGTCGGAGCTGATCCCGCGGCGGGCGAGGACGAGGGTGGCGACGCCTCGGCCCTCCCTGAGCAAGCCGAGCAACACGTGCTCGGTGCCGATGTAGTTGTGGCGCAGCTGCAAGGCCTCGCGCAGGGAGAGCTCGAGCACCTTCTTGGCACGCGGCGAGAACGGAATGTGGCCAGCGAACCCGGTCCGGCGACGTCGCCACCGCCGCCCACGCCGCCGCGCGGCACGCTCAAGCGCACCCGGTCCGAACGCCTCCTCGATCCTGGCTCGCACGGTGCCAAGGTCGATGCCGATCGCTTGCAAGGCATCGGCGTCCTCGTGGCCGAGCCCGTCAGGCCCGACGACGCGCGAAATCTCCGCGCGGACCGCTTCCACGGTCAGACCAGCCGATCGCAGCGCGCTGGCCGCGATGCCCTTGTTCTCGACCAGCAGGCCCAGCAGGAGGTGCTCGGTGCCGATGTGAGCGGCGCACAGCTCGCGGGCTTGGTCCTGAGCCAGCACCACGGTGTGGCGGGCACCGTCGGTGAACCGCTCGAACATCGCTACCTCCCTCGGCGAAGCAGCCGGCCGCCTGCGTGCTTCTTGTGGACCGCCTGCTTGCTCACCCCGAGCGTCTCGGCGATGTCCTGCCACGACCAGCCGCTTGCTCTGGCGTTGTCCACCTGCAGGGCCTCGAGGCTCTCCAGCAGGCGGCGAAGGGCGGCGACGGCGCCCAGGCCGACGCGAGGGTCGGTGCTGCTGGCAGCCGCCGCCAACTTGGTCGCCTCACTCATAGCTGTCAATCTACATTGACGGACTGATCGTGTCAACTAGGATTGACCGCCGCCGGCAGTTTCGGTGGTGCGTAGTTACTCGCACCGAGCTACGGCGCGCCGCACTCCGCGAGCCAGCGCAAGGGACCCCAGCCACAGCTGACTACTTCGTACGCATTGGCTGATAAGTGGTGGAGGTGGGATTCGAACCCACGAAGGAGTTGCCCCCTTACGGCATTTCGAGTGCCGCGCACTAGGCCGGTCTATGCGACTCCACCGCTTGCGGCGGGCAGGGTACCAGCGGTGCCGGGCGCGCTGCCACGGCGTCCCGCAGGGTCCGCGCGGCGCGACTGGAAGAAGGTGCGCAGCAGCGCTCCCGACTCCTCGGCCAGAACCCCGGTCACCACCTGGACGCGGTGATTGAGCCGCGGCTCGCGCACCAGGTCAAACAGGGACCCTGCCGCCCCGGCCTTGGGGTCGACCGCGCCGTAAACCAGCTCGGGCAACCGGGCGAGCACCACCGCTCCGGCGCACATGGTGCACGGCTCCAGTGTCACGTACAGGCTGCAGCCGTCCAGCCGCCAGGACCCCAGCGCCTGCGCTGCCGCTCGCAGGGCGAGGATCTCGGCGTGCGCCGTGGGGTCTGCCTCGACCTCGCGGCGGTTGTGTGCCTGCGCCACCACCCGGCCGCCCTGGACCACGACCGCCCCAACGGGGACGTCGTCGTGGGCCTGGGCGAGCCTGGCCTCAGCCAACGCACGGTCCATCCAGACCTTGTGCGTCAGCTGGGACATTGCCGTCGCCTCCCGGTCAATCGACCTTCGCCGCGACGCGCATGATCTGACCCTTTTCGCGGCCGCTGATGATGCCATCGGCTTTCAACTCGTTGGTCTTGGCCGAGACCGCGGCGACGTAGTCACCCTTGTCGTCGTAGTCGGCTCGCACCGGCAGCACATCGTTGATGGTGCACCTGTTGCTCAGCTCGCGGTTGGGCACCTCGGTGTCGTTGCCCTCCACGAAGACCGTGTCGCGGGCGTCCGGGTCGGCGCACGGCGAGGTCGAGAACGTTCCCAGCGGCGGGTCGTGGTCTGAGACGTGGTGCCCGTCGGTTGGGTCCTCACGCTCGTAGTAGTCGTTGTCGAGGTGGGCGTAACGGAAGTCGTCCACCCGGTTGTCCAAGCCATCGGTGACCAGCATGTGGTCCAGGGTCTGCAGCTTTCCGGAGAAAGCGAAGCTGTAGCGCTCCTGGGCCGGCGCGTCGAACCACAGGTTGCGCAGCGAGGTCTCGCCGTCGGTCAGTTCGGTCAGGGCCGGCTCGTCCTCGAAGGCGTTGAGGTCGCCGGTCACGATCACCTCGCCGCCGTCGGCCTCCAGGTCAGCCACGATGTCCTCGAGGAACGCCGCCTGTGCCTGCCGGCACTCGTCGGGCGCCGACTTGGACGAGAAGTGGTTGCTGAAGACGGTGGCCGCGAATCCCCCGTCGCTGATCTCGATCGCCAGGGGCGGGCGGTCGTACAGCCCGCCATCGACGTCCGAGCAGTCAAAGCCCTCGGGGCCGGTCGCGTCCTTGCCGTACTGGGTGACGTCACCGACGTCGATGCCGTCGGCGACGAGGAAGCCGACGTCGATGCCGCGTTCGTCGTTGCCCTCCTCCAGGTATGCGGTGTAGCCGCCGAGATCGGCGGCCAGCGCCTGGAGAGTCGCCTCGTCGTAGACCTCCTGCACCGCCACGACCTGCGGCCGCTCCAACAGGTCGCCGATGGCGTCGGTCAGGCGCGCGCGCTTCTCGTCGTACTCCTCCTGGGTCACGTCGCTCAGGTCCAGCTCGATGCCGGGCGGGAAGAAGTTCTCGACGTTGAAGGAGGCCACCCGCAGCTGGTTGTTCCCGGCCGCGCCGATCTGGAAGGGGAAGGTCGTGGGACCGTCGGTGACGGTCGGCAGCAGGCCCTCCTGCACCATGATCTTGTAGTGGCTGAACGAGAAGGCGAACGGTCCGACGACGACGTCGACGCGGTCGAACAAATCACCGCGAACCAGGGTCGTGGACGGCGCCGCCGGCTTGTAGGGGTTGCTGGGGTCACCAGCGCCGGCGTCGGCGTCGGTGGCCAGCAGGTCTGGGGCGGGATCATCCCTGAACACGCGGTCGCGCTCAGTGCCGGGCGTCAAGAACAGCTCGCCGAACTTGTTGGTGCCGCCTGAGTTCGCGGTGCCGGTGGCCAGGCGCACGCGCATGCCCTCGAGCGTCTCGTAATAGGCGCGGTCGAACGGGTCCTGGGCCGCGGCCAGCGTCGGGTCGATGGTCACCGGAGCGGGCACGTCGGCCGTGCCGAGGATCTCCGGTTCCAATCCGAAGCGCTCCGAGACCATCGTGAAGCCGAACTTCTCCTTGACCTCACCCTCGGTGGTGACGACCGTTCCGGGTGGGTAGGCGCCACGATCGCGCACGTACCCGATGAAGATGCCCTCGCTGGTGGCTGCGTTGGCGTCGACATCGGCGTCCAGGGACTGGATGAAGATCCCGGCATCCTCGGGGAACGTCCGCTCAAAGTTGGCGCCGATTTCGTCGTCGACGCCGGTGACGACGCCTTCAACGATGACGTCATCCCCTGCCAGCGGTGACCCACTGCCGGACCCCTGGATCTGGTTGATCGGCGTGGGCTCGGGCTCAGGATCCGGCTCTGGCTCATCGCCGGCCAGGTTGTTCGGGTCACCGGCCTTCGGACCTTCGAAGTCCGCGGCGTTGCTGTCGGTGTCCTGTGTCCCTTCGACCCGACGCTCGAAAGCCGTGTCATCGCCGCTTGTCGGCAGTGACAACCCGGTGCCCTCCTTGCAGGCTGGCACGGTTGCGCTGCTGCCGACGGCGTCTACCGTTGCGCCGTTGGCGACCAACCGCGCCCCTCCGGTGTCGGTAATACCCGTGTTGTAGTTCCGGTCACCGGCGACGCTCTCGCTGTAGCCATTGCTGT
>JACCVM010000040.1 GCA_013698135.1 Euzebyaceae bacterium
GCGGAGGCGGACGGGAATCGAACCCGCCAGGCGACCGGAGGCCGCCTCATCGGTTTTGAAGACCGTGGGGCCCACCAGGAACCCAGACGCCTCCTCGGCACGGATCGCACCTGGGCGAGTCGTGCCACGCGATACCGCCGGGACCCTACCGGCTGCCGTACCCCCTTCGTGCGGCTGTGAGCCCAGGCGCTACCGGCCCTGCGCTTGGGAGCCGAAGATGACCAGGGTCAGGGCAGCAACGACAGGGTCAGCATGTGGGCAAAGACGGCGAAGGCCTCCTGGTGATGGCCGCGGAAGTCAGGAGGCCGTCCCATGGACCGCTTGGCAGCCCGGACATAGGCCACGTCATCCGGTCGAGGCTTGAGCTGCACGAATACGGGAAGTGCGTAGCGCAGTGCCAGCGAGGCCGCCCAGACCCGAGCCGTGCGGCCGTTGCCGTTCGCGAATGGGTGCAGACGCAGCCACTCCCCATGCACCTCAGCAGCCAGGCGAACCACCGAATCAAGCTCGTCAACGGTCGCCGGGGGTTGGCCGACGGGCAGCGCCGTGTCGAGCACGGCGACCGCCCGTTGCAGCCCCTGCTCGAAGGCGTCGAGCAACGGCTGCAGATCGCGTGCCCACACACCCACCTTCTCGGGCAGCCCATCGGGCATCGGCGTCCCGATCCCCACCTCGTAGTCGACCAGCTCGGCGTAACGAGCGTCGCCTCGGAAGTTGCCGACGTAGCAGGCGAGAGGCGGAACACAACCGGCGTAGATGCGGCGATGCCACTGCCGTACATCGAACAGCGTGGGCGGCGGTCTTTGCGCGGCTGTGACGGCCAGATCGCGCAGAAGGTCAGCGCAGTTGCCAGCGATGAGCGGCGCCTCGGCGGGATCGTCGTCCGCCCAGTTGGGTCCCGCCCAGTTGGGTCCGGCCACGGACCAGAGTCGTCAGGCGTCGTCGCCGCGGAACGCCGCGACGGCACCCGGTACATCCGCGTGGCCTGGGTGTGGATCGGGCTCGATCTTCGACGCCTGCAACGGGTCGCGCCGCTGCTCTCCGCTGGCGAAGTCAGTGATGCTGCGATCGACAAGCTTGGCGTACTGTGCCTCGGTTGCGGAGCGCAGCCGCTCGGCGGCTTGGACCAGGTCAGCCACCAACATTGCCCCACGAGCGACGACCTCGTGTTCGACCGCCTGCTCGATGAGCTCGTTCTGACTGATCTGTTCCCGCGCCGCCACATCGCGCACCAGGTCACGAAGCCCTTCCTGGCGGAAGCGGAGAGGAAAGGTGCTGCGCATGCCGGCCATGACCCCACTGTGCCGTCAGGACCTAATGATGTCAACTAAGGGAATGTGACATCCCCGAAGATGCCGCAGAATGCCGTCGCGGCCCTCCCGCTACCCTTGCTGCATGGCCGAGCTGCTCACCTGGGTCGCACCGCCGCCTGCCTTGCGTCGACCGGTGCTCATCGTCGCCTTCGACGGCTTCGTTGACGCCGGCGTGGTGGCCGCGACCGCTGGCATGTTCCTGCGGCACCGCTGGAGGTCCGAGCAGGTCGCTCGCTTCGACCGCGATGCCTTGCTGGACTACCGTGCCCGCCGCCCCACCGCCGTGGTCGACACCGGCCAGGTCCGCCGGATCGAGTGGCCGGACCTGGAGGTGCTGACGGCGAGCGTGGACGGCCCCCGCGACGCGGCCCTGCTGCTCGGCCCAGAGCCGGACATGCGCTGGGAGGCGTTCTGCGACAGCGTCACCGGGCTGTGCCGGCGGCTCGGTGTGGACACCGTCGTTGGACTCGGCGCCTACCCGGCGGCAACTCCCCACACCCGACCGATCCGCATTCTCAAGGCGGGTAACGCGCTGGCCGGCGATCTGGCGTTCGACGCCCGCGACATCGTCGGCTACAGCGGGCCGGTCGGTGCGGGCACGGTCCTGCAGGACGTGCTCGGCCGCGCCGGAATCCCGGCGGTCGGCTTGTGGGCGGAGGTGCCGCACTACATCGCGGGCTCCCCCAACCCCAACGGCGCCCTGGCGCTGGTGCGCACCGTCGCGGAGGCCATGCGCACACCGATCGACACCACCGAGCTCGAAGCCGCCGCTGCGATGCACGACGAGCAGGTCGCCGAGGCGGTCGCCGAGCACGAGGACGCCGCCGAGATGGTGGCCGCCCTGGAGGAGCTGTACGACAAGGGCGCCACCGACCAGTCGCTGCCCTCAGGCGACCAGATCGCTGACGAGATCGAACGCTTCCTGCGCCAGCAGTAGCGCGAACCGGCCCCGAGCCGGCGTCGCAGCTCCGCGCCCGTTCAGGGCCGCAGGTTGGCCAACCGGACGTTGCCGCAGGCGACAAGCCGTCCCTCGGCGTCGGTGACCTCGGCCCGCCACAGTTGCAAGGTCCGCCCCCGCTGCACCGGAAGCGCCTCGACGCGCAGCCGCCCCTCGCCGTGCGAACGCAAGAAGTCGGTGTGGTTGCTCACACCGACGGCGATCCCGTCCTCGCCGAGCCACAGGCTGGCCCCGACGCTGGCGGTGGTCTCGACCAGCGTGGTGTACAGCCCACCGTGCACGATGCCGGTCGGCTGATGATGCCGGGAGTCGACGTCGAGGGTGGCCACGACTCCGTTCCCGGACGCCTCGACGATACGGGTGCCAACGAGATCGTCGAACGGGCTGCGACGCAGCGGCTGGTCGGCCATGACCTTCAGCTTAGAGCGCGGCATCATCGGGGCTATGAGCGATACCACCGTGCACAGCGCCGACGCTACCGACGCCACCTTCGAGCAACATGTGATCGCGGCCAGCCGCCTGCGGCCGGTGGTCGTGGACTTCTGGGCCCCCTGGTGCGGTCCCTGCCGCCAGTTGTCGCCCTTGCTGGAGCGGGTCGCCGCCCGGCATGTCGGCGAGATCGACGTGGTCAAGGTCGACGTCGATGCCAATCCCCAGGTTGCCCGTCGCTACCGGATCCAGGGCATCCCCGCCGTCAAGGCCTTCCGCGACGGGCAGGTGGCCGCCGAGTTCACCGGCCTGCAGCCCGAGGCGGTGGTCGCCAACTTCTTCCAGGCTCTTGCTCCCAGCGCCGCCGACCGGCTCGCCGCACAGGCTGCCCAGGCCGCACCGGACCAGCGCGAGGCGCCGCTGCGACAGGCGGTCGCCGAGCAGGCCGATCACCCGGTCGCCGTCGTCGGCCTGGCCACCTTGCTCGCGGATCGGGGCGACACCGACGAGGCGGCTCGGCTGCTGCGGCGGCTGCCTGCGGACCCCTCGGCGCGCCGGCTGTTGGCCGAGCTGCACCTTCGCGAGGCAGCGGCCGACGACATCGATGAGCTGCGCCAGAAGGCGGCGGCGGGCGGTGAGCCGCGGCTGCGTCTGGGCCGCTCGCTGGCAGCGACCGGGCAATCCGAGGAGGCGCTGGAAGTGCTCATCGCGGCGGTGCGCGATCCGAACACCCGCGACGACGCCCGCATCGCGGTCCTCGAGCTGTTCGCCCTCCTTGGCGATGACAGCGACCTGGTGCGCGCCTGGCGACCCAGGCTTGCCTCGGCGCTGTTCTAGGTAGGGTGCGGTCATGACTGACGACGTCGAAGTGGTGCCGGAGCAGCCGACCGACGAGCAGGACGGCTCGGCCATCAGCGAGCCCGGCAAGCTCATGCGCATCGCGGTGATGCTGCGCGAGCTGCAGGGCGAGGTCCGCAGGGCGGCGCCGGACCAGGCTGGGCGTGATCGCCTGCGGACCGTGCACGAGCGTGCGCTGCACGAACTGTGCGAGATCCTGCCCGCCGACCTCCAGGACGAGCTTGGGGCGCTGTCGCTGCCCTTCGAGGCAGGCACGCCGACCGAGTCCGAGATCCTCGTGGCCCAAGCGCAGCTGGTGGGCTGGCTGGAGGGCTTGTTCCAGGGCATCCAGGCGGCGATGTTCAATCAGCAGTTGCAGGCACGCCAGCAGTTCGAGCAGATGCGCCAGCGCGGCCTGCCGCCGGGAGCTCAGCCTGAAACCCCGCAGGGCAACCAACCCACCGGCATGGGTCAGTACCTGTAGATCTCGCCGGGTGCCAGGTTCGCTCGAACGTTCCGGCTGCCGGTATCGTGACCGCCACTGAGTGCGGGCGATGGAGGGACGATGGGGCGGGCCAGGCAGCTGTGGGAGGAGTTCAGCGCGGCGATCGAGCGCAAGGACGCCGACGCGCTGCTTGACCTGTATACGTCGGACGCGACGTGGCTGGAGCCCCACAACCCGCCGCACGAGACCGACCTGCTGATCCAGGCCTACCTCAAGGACTGGCTGGAGGCGCGCGACAACGTCGACGTCAGCACCAAGCGCGTCCTGGAGTCGGACGAGGGTCTGAGCCTCGCCGTGGAGTGGGGGGTGTCCTACACCGCGGGTGGGCGGCGCTGGACCGATCTGCCCCGCAGCAGCTGGATCGAGGTCGACGAGGCGGCCGACGCCATCCGCTACCACCGCGACTATTACTGAACCCCGACCGACCGCCGGTCTCGACCGGTGGGCCAGCTGGGTTGAAGCCGAGGGAAGCGGACTATTCGGGCATTGACGACTGTTGGCGCGATTCACTAGGATCGCTGGCTCCCGGCGCGTCGAGATGACGGTCCCGGTCCCCATATCGCCCACCGGAGGGTCTTCCCCATGCCGTTCCACCATCCGGTCGGTCGTCGCGTGCCCGCAGGTGTGCGGGTCGTGACGGCGTTGACGACCATGTTGGCCTTGACCGCTGCCGGCAATGCCGGCTACACCGTTCGACCAGGCGAAACGCTGTCCGGCATCGCCGCGCGACACGGCGTCTCGGTGTCGTCGCTGGCTGCCGCCAATCGCATTCAGGACATCCACTTCATCCGCGCCGGAGCACAGTTGCGCCTGCCGTCCGGGGCGACGGGCGGCGGTGGCGCCGTGGCGGCCGCCGTTCACACGGTCAAGCCCGGCGAGACACTGGGCGCCCTCTCTGCGCACTACGGCGTGGGTCTGCGTCGCATCGCCCGCGCCAACGATCTGAGCAGCTACCACTGGATCTATGCCGGGCAGCGCCTGCGCATTCCAGGGGCGACCGCCGTGCGCTCGGCGGTGGCCTCGGCCACGCCGACCAGCCGTGAGCAGATCGGCGCGATCATCGACCGGACGGCGCGCCAGTACGGCTTCCACCCTCGGTTCATCAAGGCGATCGCCTACATGGAGTCGGGCTGGAACAACGAGGTCGTGTCCAGCGCCGGAGCGGTCGGCACGATGCAGGTCCTGCCCTCAACGGGCGAGTTCGTCGGGCGCTACCTGGTGGGCAGATCACTGGACCTGTCCGATCCCGAGGACAACGTGTTGGCCGGCACCGCGTTCGTCTCGCACCTCTGGTCGTTGACCGGTGGTGACCCCGAGAAGGTGCTGGCCGGCTACTACCAGGGACTGCGCTCGGTGCGGATCAACGGCCTGTACGACGACACCAAGAACTACATCGACGTTGTGATGACGCTGCGCCACCGCTTCGACTAGCGGTAGGCGGGGCGGCAGTCCCAGCCGCTCGGGCGGAATGGTGATGAACAAGCCCTCAGCGTCGCAGATCACGTCGTCGCCGTGGGTCATCTCGGCGACCATGAACAGCTTGCGCCCGGAGCGCTCCCGCAGCCGCGCGCGTACCGAGACGTCCAATCCGACCGGTACCGGCGCGCGGTAGTTGACTGTCAGCCTGCCGGTGAACGCCGGGACGCGGTGCACCACCAGGACGTAGCCCATCACGTCGTCGAACACGGCGGCCACGATGCCGCCGTGGGCGCGCCCCGGTGCCCCTTCGAAGGCCGGGCCGAGGTTGAACTCGGCGACCGCCTCCTAGCCGTCGCGGCGGACGTGGATGCCGACGCCCATCGGGTTTGCCTGACCGGAGACGACGCACTCGGGGAAGTGGCTCATCGGCGCGCCGTCGGCGGGCGGCCGCTCCCACAGGCGCCGCTTCATCACCTCGACGGGACGGCTGCGCGCGGTCTGGGTCTCCACGCCCGCGGCGGTCGCGTCGGCCAGCTCGGCGATCCGCACCAGCAGGGCAGCGCCCGCCTCGTGACCCACCACGGCGTGACCGAGACGCCGCAGCGCCGCGGCCGCCTGCCCGCGCGCACGATCCAGGTCCATCGCCACGTCGCTCACCGGACGCCTTCGGGCATCGGCCGGCGCTGGCGGCACCGCTGGTAGGCCAGCCAGCCGGCGACCGCGACCGCCCCCACCGCGCCGGCTCCCGCCATCATCTCGCCGGCCGGCGGGAGCATCAACAGGCGGCTGCGCATGGCCACCGGCCGTACGAAGTCGCTGCAGTTCCAGCCGCGCTGCCGGCCGATACGGCGTAACGGGCGATCAGGGTTGACGACCACGGGATGGCCGACCGCCTCCAGCATCGGCAGGTCGGTGATGGAGTCGGAGTAGGCGTAGCTGGCCTCCAGGTCGATGCCGCGCGCCGCGGCCTCGGCGCGAATGGCGACTGCCTTGTCCTCGCCGTAGCAGTAGAAGTCCAAGGTGCCGTCGTACCTGCCGTTGGCATCGATGCCCGGCCGCGTCGCCACGACATGGTCCACGCCGAGGTACTCGGCCAGCGGCTTGACGACCTCGATGCCCGACGACGACACCAGGTACAGGTCGTGTCCTGCCCGCTTGTGATGATCGAACAGCTCTAGCGCCTCGGCGTAGATCAGCGGCTCGATCGTCTCCTGGATCGTCTCGCGCACGAGACGCTGCACCCGCTCGGCATCCCAGCCGCGTGTCAGCTCCAGCAGCAAGACACGGGCGCGCTCCATCCGTCCCGCGCTGGCTCCAAACAACCGGAGGATCAGCTGGCCGTAGGCGCCCTTGAGGACCACTGCGGGCGAAATGAGCCCGTCTTTGTACAGCGGGCGGCCGAGGGCCAGGGTCGGGGACTTGGCGACCACCGTCTTGTCGAGGTCGAAGAAGGCGGCCTGGCGGGCCGGACGGCGCTCGGGCGGGGGAATCGTCGCCACACCTTCGGGTTCCGCCATGGATCGCAGCGTAGCGCGACGGTGCGGCCCGGCAGGGGGCCGCAAGCCGTCCACAGCACCGCGGAGATTCTCGGCACGTCGCTCGTCGCCCGGCCATAGCGTCGCCGTCGAACTCGCGTTCCCCGCCGGGGAGCCATGGCGTTTGGAGTGGGGATGCGACGTCTGGAGGACCTGCCGGTTCGTGTCGAGCTGCCAGGGGCGCTCGGCGAGGAGGTCGCCGCCTTCGTCGAGGGTGAGGCTGGCTGGCAGGTGGTCGGCGACGACGGACCGCTGATGCCGGTGCTGACGGTGGCGACAGGTTTGCGGCCGGGCGTCGCGACGGTGGTGGTGACCGACGGCCCCGCCGACCAGGCGGCGGTGCGCAGCGCGTTACTCGGCGGGGCGTTGGACGTCGTCGCGTGGCCACAGGAGCGGGCGCGGCTGCTGGAGGCGCCGTTGCGGATTCGCGCCACCCCCGTCGGCGGGCACGCCCCAGCGGTGTGCCGGGTCGCCGGGGCTGGCGGCGGGGCGGGCACGTCGACGATCGCGCTGACGGTCGCGGCACTGGCGGGATGGTCGGGACGGCGGGCGCTGGTCATCGGTGGCGACGATCTGTTGGCGCTGGCGGGGTTCCCGCCATGGCGAGGCCCCGGTGCCGCTGAGCTGGCCGTGCTGGACGTCGCTGACGCGGCGGCCGAGGTCGCCGGCCTTGTTCTGCCGGTTCCCGCCATCGACGGGCTGGGCGTGCTGGGTGGGGGCGGCCTGGTCAGCGATGTCGCGGGTTGGCCCGCCGACCTCGTGGTCGTCGACGAGCGGGTGCCGGCGACCCTGCAGCACGCCGACGTGGTGGTCGCGCGCGCGGATACAAGCCTGCGAGCCGTCGTCGGAGCGACGGGACAGGTGCTGGTCAACGGAGACGGCCCGCTGGACGGCGCGGGGATTCGCCGGATGCTGGGCCGCTCGCCGACGGGACGGCTGCCGGCGTCGGCCCGCGTCGCCCGGGCCGGTGTTGCGGGGCGGGTGCCGTCGGGGCTACCAGGGTCGTGGGTGGCCCAGCTGCGCTCGCTGTTGGAAGGCGGGCCGCGATGAGCGCGGGCTTGCAGCTGGAGCGGGTGCGCCGGCGGGTTGCCGAGGACCCGGCACTGGGCACGACGGCCGACGTGCCGCCGGCGTTGGCGACCGTGCGCTCCGCGGTGGCCCGGGCGGTGCGCCAGGAGGGCGTCCTGCTGCCGCCCGACGAGCTCGCCCGCTTGGTCCGCGAGGTCACCGACGCGCTGGCGGGCCTTGGTCCCGCCCAGCCGCTGCTGCGCGACCCAGCCGTGACCGACGTGCTGGTCAATGGCCCCGACGAGGTGTGGGTGGAACGCGACGGGCGACTGGAGCGCACCACCGTGCGCTTCGCCGACGCCGCGGCCGTGCACGCGGCGGCGCTGCGGACGCTAGCGCCGCTGGGTCTGCGCCTGGATCGTGGACGCCCGTGGGTCGACGCACGGCTACCCGACGGCAGCCGGCTGCACGCCCTGCTGCCGCCGCTGGCCCCCGGCGGGCCGGTGATCTCGGTCCGTCGCTTCGCCGCCGTCAACCACACCTGGGAGGCGTTGGAGCGATCCGGCGCCGTGCCCGTGGAGGCCGCGACGTTGCTGCGCCAGGCAGTGGCAGCCCGCCGAGCGCTCGTCTGCTGCGGTCGGACGGGAACGGGCAAGACCACGCTGCTCAACCTGCTGCTGGCCGAGGTGAGCGACGACGAACGGGTGCTGATCATCGAGGACGCGCCTGAGCTGCGTCCCCGCTGCCGCCACGTCGTGCGGCTGGAGTCGCGTCCGCCCAACGCCGAGGGCGCCGGGGAGGTGACCATCCGCGACCTGGTGCGCCAGGCCCTGCGGATGCGGCCCGACCGCATCGTGGTCGGGGAGGTCCGCGGCGTCGAGGTGGTCGACATGCTGCAGGCCCTGGCCACCGGCCATGAAGGCTGCATGACGACGGTCCACGCCCGCGCCGCCGACGAGGCGCTGGTTCGCCTGGAAGGCATGGCGCTGTTGGCGGGACTGCCGCTGTCCGCGGCCAGGGCACAGCTCGCGGTCGGCCTCGACCTGCTGGCCGTCCTGTCGCGCGGACCGGACGGGCGACGCGGGCTGGTGCAGATCGCGCAGGTGCAGCCCCGCGACGGCGACGGGCCGCTGCGTGTGCGTCAGCTGTGGCAGCGGGAGTCCTGGACGTGACCCGGGCAGCCGGCGCAGACCAGGTCATGTACACCGAGCTGCAGGCCGCGCTGGAGGCTGGCGCCGCACCCACCCAGGCACTGACGGCCGTCGCGGCCGACGGTGTGCTGGCCGCGGTGGCGCGAGAGCTGCGCTTGGGCCGCTCGCTGGGTGATGCCGCTCGGACGGTGCAGACGGGACATCCCGCCGCAGATCTGTTGGTGCGGGCGCTGGCGGTCGCCGAGCTGACCGGTGCGGGGGCGGCTCAAGCGACCGAGCAGTCTCTGGCGGCCGTCCGCGACGAGGCGTCGCTGCAGCGGCTGATCGAGGTCCGCACCAGCCAGGCGCGGGGCGCGGCGATCATCCTCGCCGCCCTGCCACCCGTCGCCTGGGTACTGTTCGTCGCCGCCGACCGTGCGACCTTGCGCTTCTACCTGACTGCGGCAGGTGCGCTCAGCGGGCTACTGGCGGTCGCGCTCGGGGCGTCGGCGTGGTGGTGCATGCGCCGGCTGGTGACCAAGGCCGCCGGCGAAGCGTTGACCGCCGATCCGCTCGCCGCCACCCCGCCGCCCCGTGACTGGACGCGCGTCGCCGCCCTGGCCGTTCCCGTCCTGCTCGTCGGCGCGCTGACGGTCGGACCGGGCTTGGCTGTCGTGGTCGCCGTCGCCGTCGCCGCGGTG
>JACCVM010000045.1 GCA_013698135.1 Euzebyaceae bacterium
GGGGGCCGCGCGCCGGGCGCCGACGGGACGTCGGCGTCGGGCCAGACAGCGGCGCCGGGCGGGACAGCCAGGCCTACCAGGACGGCGGGAGGTTCCGTCGCGGCCGGCGACCGGATCAAGAGCACGGCAAGCACGGCGACGGGCGACGAGCCGGCATCCCGCGGGCGGCGGATCGCGGTCATCGTGCTGGCGGTGCTGTTTCTCGTCGCCGGTGTGGCGCTGGGCCTGTACATCGGCCTCGAAGGCGGCGTGTAGGCGGCTACCCGGAATGGCCGAGGCGCCGCGACACCTCGCTGCTCAGCAGGCGCACCTTGGGGCCGAGCGCGGCGGGATCCGGCAGCCGCGGGGACGGCGCGACGATGCCGAGGCTGGCGATCGGGCGCCCCGACCGGTCCATGATCGGTGCGGCGACCCCGGCGGCTCCGCGTTCCAGCTCGTCAGAGGACACCGCGTACCCCCGCGCCTTGCTGGCGGCCAGCTCCGCGGCCAGCGGGGGATGGCGAGCCACCAACGGACCACGGTCGCCGGGCTCCAGGTACGCCAGCAATGCTCGGCCATGCGCCCCGACGGCGAGCGGATGGCGAAAGCCGACGTGGTATCCGACCCGCACCAGCAGTCCCGCAGGCTCCACACGGTCGACCACCACCACGTCGCTGCGGTCACGCACCGCCAGGCAGACCGCCTCGCGTACCTGCTCCATCAGCGAGCGCATCGCCGGAAGGGCGAGCCGGCGCACCTCCAGGCTGCGGCCGGCGCGCGCTCCGAGCTCGACCAGGGCCACCCCCAGCGCGTAGCGGCGCGTCTCCGGGTCGCGCACCGCGAAGCCTTGCTGGCCGAGGGTTTCCAGCAGGCGGTAGAGCACCGCCCGGTCCAGTCCGGTCGAGGCTGACAGCTCGGCAACCGTCGCGCCGTCCCCGCTTCCGCCAAGGCATTGCAAGACCGCGAGCCCGCGCGACAGCGTTCGTGATCCGCTGCTGATCGCGGGGGCGGGTGACGGGACAGCTGGCATCCGCCTCTCCTTCTCTCCCGCCGTGTCGCCCTCGACCAACCGGTGCACCCGTGGCCGTCACAGCGGCGAACGCTGGGCAACAGTCTGAGACCGAGTCCCGACCGGGGTCAAGCGATACCGCGTTTCGCCGGCTGGTTGCCCCGGCTGACAGGGCTCGCGCTGGTAGGCTTCGCCGCTGGCGACAACAGGAGCACACGTGACACCGCAGCACCTGCTCACCCCCCGGGCGGAGGAAGAGACGCCGCTGGAGCGCATGGTCGAAGCCAGCGTCTTCCGCAAGCTGTACGACAACCGGATCCTCTACCTGCGTGGCGCGATCGAGGACACGGTCGCCGACACCCTGGTTGCGCAGATGATGTCGCTGGACGCCGACAATGACAAGGACGTCACCCTCTACATCAACTCTCCCGGCGGCATCGTCACGGGCATGTTCGCCATCTACGACGTCATGCACCTGATGAACAGCAAGGTCAACACCGTCTGCGTCGGCTTGGCGGCGTCGGCGGCAGCGTTCCTGCTGGCCACCGCCAGCGGCACGCGCGCGGCCACTCCCAACGCGCGGATCATGTTCCACCAGCCGTTGGGCGGCGCGCGCGGGCAGGCCGTGGACATCCAGATCCAGGCCCAGCAGATCGTGTTCCTGCGTGAGCGCCTCAACGAGATCCTCGCCGAGCGCACCAAGCAGCCTTTGGAGCGGATCCAAAAGGACACCGACCGCGACTTCTGGCTCTCGGCCGAGGAGGCCGTCGCCTACGGCGCGATCGACGAGGTCCGAGCGCGCGGCGGGGTCTGACCCTCGCCGCCCAGCCACAGCCTGGCGGAGCCGGTAGCCGGATCGACCTCGACGACGCGGTGGTTGCCCGTGTCCACGACGAGGATGCCCCGGCCAGTCCACGCCACGGCCTCGGGCTCGCGGAAGGCCGCCGTTGATCGAAGGTCGAGCGGTAACGGTGGGCGATGCTCCAGGGCGGTCAGCGACGCGTCGAAGGGCGTGCCATCGCCAAGCAGCGTGCGCACACGCCCGGTGGCCGGATCCAGCGACTTGATCTTGTGGTTGAGGGTGTCAGCGACGAGCAGCGTTCCCCTCGGACCGGCGGCGATGCCCACCGGATGTTGGAAGCGGGCGTCGTCGCCGTTGCCGTCGACGTCGCCGAAGGCGAACAGATCGCCACCGGCGACCGTTGTCACCTGCCCGCCGGACACACGCCGCACCGCCGAGATCTCGCTGTCGGCCACGTACAGCGCGGCATCGTCGCTCCAGGCCAGGCCCGAGGGCTGAGCGAAGGCGGCGGTGATCAGATCCCCGTCGACGCGGGCCTCGCGACCGCTGCCCGCGTACACCGCGGCGATGCCGTCGACGATGCCCCACAGCTGATGGCTGCCGGCCATCGCCACCAGCAGCTCGCCGACCGCGGTGACGGCAACATCCCACGGTGAGCGCAAGGCCACGGCCGTCGCCAAGCCGCTCCCATCCGCGGACCGGCCACGCTGACCCGTCCCGGCCACGGTGCGAACCTGCCCGGTGTCCAGGTCCACCGCGCGCACCGCGTTGTTGCCGGTGTCGGCCACGTACAGCGTCCTGTGGTGCACGGCCAGCCCATGTGGAGCGTGCAGCCGTGCCTCCTGGCCGCCGTCGCGCAGACCCGGTGCCCCGGTGCCGAAGCGGCGCAGCTGTTGGCCGTCGGGGGCGCAGGCCACGACCTGGTGATGGCCCGTGTCGGCGACATAGACCGCCTCGGTGCCGACGGCGATCCCACCGGGAAAAGCCAGCGTGCCGGGCGGGCCGGCCTCCGGTCTCAGGGGCAGGGGCGCCGGGCTCAGCATCGCGCGTTGCTGGTCGAGGACGCCCGTCAGCGCCAGCAGCAGGGGTGCTGGGTCAGGCTCGCCGCTGGCCGCCCCGACGATCCGTCCGTCCGCCCCCACGATCACCAGGGTCGGCCAGGCACGCACGGCGTAGGCGTCCCACAGCTGCCGGCCGGCGTCGACGACCACTGGGTGCGTGATGCCGTGACGGCGGACCGCCTCGGCGACCAGGCCGGGATCACGCTCGGACGGAAACTTTGGGGAGTGGACGCCGACGACCACGAACGCCTCGTCGGCCAGCTCCCGCTCGACGGCTGCCAGCACGGGCAGCGTGTGGAGACAGTTGATTCAGGCGTAGGTCCAAAAGTCCAGCAGCACGACCTTGCCGCGCAGGTCGTCGGGTGTCAGCGGACGCTCCACGTTGAACCAGACGGCGTCGGTCGGCAGCGCGGGAGCATGAATGCTTGGCATCACGCCACGTTACTCACCCGACCGCGACTCACCCGAGCGCGACTTCCCCGAACCCGCGCTTCCCGGCACAGCCATCACCTGATCATGTCGGTACTCGTCGACCGACGGCCCACCGAGCCGCTCCAGACGCCAGGTCACGTAGGCGTAGGTGACCAATAGCAGTGCGGCGAACGCCGGCCATCCCGTGGCGATGCGGGCCACAGTCAGCCAGCCGACCTCCTGACGCTGCACCAGGATCCATTGCACCGCGGCCTTGCCCAGGTACAGCGCCGCCCAGACCCAGGTGATCTCGGAGTAGGCGGGCCGCACACGCGGATGCCAGTACCAGGCCAGCGGCCAGCGATAGATCGCCGCACTGGTCAGTGCGATCACGGGCCGGCGAACCAGGATGCTGACCACCGACACGGCGCCGAGGACCGCATTGCTCACGATGCCGGGCAGGAAGTAGGCGCTGGCCTCGCCCGCCACCAGCGCGAAGCCCACGGCGATCAGGGTGCCGCCCAGCCCGGACATGGCGTACAACAGCCGCTGGCGGCGCAGCAGCCGCGCCGCGACCAAGACAAGGCTGAAACCGATCGCCACGGCGGCGCCTGCACCCAGCCCTCCCAGGGCATTGGCCAGCACGAACACCACCGGCGGTGCCACGGTGTCGACCAGGACCGACCGGTTGGCCAGCAGGTCGCGGGCGCCGTAGGGCGCAGTCGGCGTCGACGATGCCGAGGCTCTGGTCATCGGCGCTGGCACCACGGGCAGTAGGTGGTGCCGCGGCCGCCCAGGACGACCTTGCGCAGAGCGGTGCCGCAACGCCGGCAGGCGCGCCCCGCCTGACCGTAGGCCACCAAGAAGTCGGCGTTGCGACCGGACTCGCCGTTGACCATCCGGTAGTCGCGGAAGGTGGTTCCCTCGCGCTCGATCGCCTCGCTGAGCACTTCGCGGATCGCGGTCCACAGGGCCGTAGAACGCTCGCGGCCCACCCGCCGGGCATGCGGGTTGATGCGAGCACGCCACAGGGCCTCGTCGGCGTAGATGTTGCCAACTCCGGCGACCGGGCGCTGGGTCAACAGCCACGGTTTGACCGCCATCCGGCTGCGAGCCAGCGCCGCGTGGAAGCGCACCGGGTCGAAGTCGTCCGACAGCGGCTCCGGGCCCAGCGCGGCGAGGGTGACCAGGCCGCGATAGTCGCCGGCGGGCACCACCGCCAGGGTCCCGAAGCGGCGGACGTCACGAAAGTCCAGCACGGTGGCGCCGAGACCAGCGCCCGCATGCGGGCCGGGCGCGGCCGAGGAGTCGCCCAGGGTGAAGGTGGCGCGCACGTAGGCATCGGGCCGCCAGCCGTCGGCTTCTCCACGGAAGCGGAACGACCCCGTCATGCCCAGGTGGGCGACGAGCTCCAACCCGCCGTCGAGCTCGCCCAGCAGGTACTTGCCGCGGCGGCGCAGACCGAGAACGCGATGCCCCGCCGCCCGCTCGAGGGCACGAAAGCGCAGCTGGGGCTGAGCGGACACCGACGAGATCCACCGCCCCTGCAGGCGCGGCCCGAGCTGGCGGCGAACGCTTTCGACTTCGGGAAGCTCTGGCACTCCGACTCCATTGTCGCGTGTCGCGTGTCGCGCGTCCGCGCAGTGAAGTTTGCGCCCGCCGTTGCCGATACAGACAGCACCAAGTCAACCGCGGGCTCGATGAGGAAATGACACCCAGGTGATGAAAGATGACACCTTGACCAGGCCACGGGCTAAAACGGCCCTGAGGCTGCCGCTGGACGCGGCAGCGGCGGCACTGTTCCTGCATGAGCAGGCGGCGCTACTGGCGCACGGCCTCGCCGGTGACCGCAGCACGGTACGCGACACGCTGGCAACCCATGCGCAGTCCCACGAGCGCTGGCTGACCCTGGTGACCGATGCCCGCAACAGCCTCGGTGACGACGCCGCGCAGCGCGTTGCAGCGCTGTACACGTTGCACGGACGTGTGGCCGAATCCTTGGCCCGCCGGTCCAGCGAGCTGTTGGACGACACGACCGCCGCTGCGGTCCGGCAGCTGCTGGCCGAGTGGCTCGACCGTCTCACCGACGCCACCCTCGCCACGCTGCGGCAGACCGACGTGCCCGGGTAGAGTTCGGGCCTCGGCGAGCCGCAGCATCGCGCCCGCCCCGCCATGGAGAACGGAAGGCCTACACCATGACCGGCGCGTTCCGCGTTCCTGCCCCCACCAACGAGCCGGTCCGCGGCTACGGCCCTGGCAGTCCCGAGCGCACAGCCTTGACCGATCGCCTTGCCGCGATGGCCAAGGAGCGCCTCGAAGCGCCGATGGTGATCGGCGGGCGTTCCGTGGCCGGGACGTCGACGTTTACGGTCACCGCACCCCACCGCCACTCTCAGGTACTGGCCGAGGTCCAAGCCGCGGGTCGCGAACACGTCTCCGCGGCGATCGAGGCGGCGCTGAAAGCGCGCGCCGAGTGGGCGGCGATGCCGTGGACCGAGCGGGCGGGGGTCTTCCTGCGCGCCGCCGAGCTACTGGCAGGCCCGTGGCGGGACACGATCAACGCCGCCACGATGCTCGGTCAGTCCAAGACGGTGTATCAGGCCGAGATCGACGCCGCCTGCGAGCTGATCGACTTCTGGCGCTACAACGTCGCCTTCGCCGAGCGCATCTACGCCGAGCAGCCAGTGTCGGCCCCCGGGACCTGGAACCGCATGGAGCACCGCCCGCTCGAGGGCTTCGTCCTGGCCATCACGCCGTTCAACTTCACGGCCATCGCCGCCAACCTGCCGACGGCCCCGGCGCTGATGGGCAACGTCGTGGTGTGGAAGCCGTCACAGATGCAGGCGCTGGCGGCCCAGTACACCATGCAGCTGCTGGAAGCCGCCGGGCTTCCACCCGGTGTGATCAACCTGGTGCACGGCGACGGAAAGATGACCGCCGAAGTCGCGATGGCCCACGAGCGCTTCGCCGGACTCCACTTCACCGGCTCCACCTCGGTCTTCCAAGGGTTGTGGCGCCAGGCCGCCGAACGCATCGACGACTACCGCAGCTATCCGCGACTGGTCGGCGAGACCGGCGGCAAGGACTTCGTTGTCGCCCACCCCTCCGCGTCGGTCGACGCGCTGGTGGTGGCGCTGGCCAGGGGTTCCTTCGAGTATCAGGGGCAGAAGTGCTCGGCGGCGTCCCGGGCCTACGTGCCTCGCTCGCTGTGGCCGCGCGTGCGCGACGGGCTGGCCGACCTCGTCGGCGACATCCCGATCGGTGACGTCGCCGACCTGTCCAACTTCATGGGCGCGGTGATCGACCAGCCCGCCTACCAGCGGCTCACCGAGGCGGTGGCCAGAGCCCGCGGGGACGGCGTGGAGGTCCTCGCTGGCGGCGGTGGAGACGACAGCGAAGGCTGGTTCGTCGAGCCGACCGTGCTGGTGTCGGACGACCCGACCTCCGACACGATGGTCCGCGAGCTGTTCGGCCCCTTGCTGACGGTGCACGTCTACGACGACGCGCGCTATTCCGACACCTTGCGCCTGGTGGATCAGACGTCGCCCTACGCACTGACCGGGGCCGTCTTCGCCGACGACCGTGCGGCCGTGCAGGAGGCCCTCACCACGCTGATCGACGCGGCGGGCAACTTCTATGTCAACGACAAGCCGACCGGCGCAGTCGTCGGACAGCAGCCGTTCGGCGGTGCCCGTGCCTCCGGCACCAACGACAAGGCCGGTTCCGTGCTGAACCTGTTGCGCTGGGTCTCGCCCCGCGCGATCAAGGACACGCTGGTGCCACCCGTGACATGGCAGTATCCGCACATGGGCTGACGGCGTGGACGAGCTGCTCATCATCGCCAACGCGCAGGCCGGCTCGGCACAGGACGAGCGTCTGCAGGCGGCGCTCGACGTGCTGCGGCGGCCGGGTAAGCCCGAGGTCGTCCGTTGCGCTTCACCCGATGACGTGGATGACGCCTTGGACCGGGCACAGGGCCGGCGCATCGTCGTCGCCGGCGGCGACGGCAGCATGCACCTGATCGTGAAGCGGCTGTGGGAGCGGGGTCCGGACACGCTGGCCGCGACCGAGCTCGGTCTGGTGCCGCTGGGGACCGGCAACGACCTCGCCATCGGGCTAGAGCTACCCGAAGACCCCGCTGAGGCCGCGCAGGTGTGCCTCGACGGCACAGTCACCGCGCTGGACCTGATCGACACCGACCGGGGCGAGATCGTCGTCAACGCTTCACACGCCGGGCTCGGGGCCGCCGCCGCGGAGCGCTCCCAAGACCTCAAGCCCTCGCTGGGTCCCGCGGCCTACCCGCTGGGGGCACTGGTCGCCGGCGTCCGAGAGGCCGCGTGGCAGCTGCGGGTGACCCTGGACGGCGAGGTCGTGCACGACGGCAGCACGCTGATGGTTGGCATCGCCAACGCCCCGTCGATCGGTGGGGGCACCCAGCTCATTCCGAGGGCGCTGCCCGACGACGGCGAGCTGGACCTGATCGTGGTGAGCGCTGTGGGGCCCGCCGCCCGGCTGGCGTTCGGGGCGGCGCTGCGCAACGCGGCTCACCTCGATCGCGACGATGTGCTGCACGCCCGCGGCCACGAAGTCGGCATCAGCGGCGACGCGGTGGTGCACGACCTCGACGGTGAGCTGTACGACGAGTGGCCGTCCGCCACCTATCGGGTGGTGCCTGCAGCCTGGCGGCTGCTGACACCCGTCGGCTAGCTGCCGTTCCCCACTACGCGAGGCGGAGCGTCAGACCCGGCTTGCGCTGATGACCCGCTGCTCGCGGACGGCCGCATCCAGGAACTCCTCGGCAGCGGCACGGTCCAGCGGCCGTGCGAACAGGTAGCCCTGCCCTAGCCGGCAAGCCAGCTGCAACAGCCGCGCCGCCTGCTGCGGCTCCTCGATGCCCTCAGCCACGGTGTCAAGACGCAACGTACGACCGCCGAAGCGCGCGACGCTGTCGCCTTCGCGCAGGTACAGCTGCAGGCGTGCCGCCACCGTCGTCAAGACCTGGTCGCCCGCATCGTGCCCGAGGCTTTCGTTGACGGTCTTGAAGTCGTCCATGTCGACAAACATCACGGCCAACACGGTGTCGTGGCGCTCGCGGCGAGCCAGCGCGTGTCGGACCCGGTCGGTGAACAACACCCGGGTTGGCCAGTCCGGTCAGCGAATCGTGCAGCCGCTAGGTTCGCCGGGGTTGGCGAACGCCTCCTTCAGGTAGGCCACGGCCGCGACCGTGTCGTCGGGATGCAGCAGGTCGAGCAGCCGCTGGCCCACCATGTCGTCGGATTCGCGGCCGAGCACATGGCGCGACGACGGCGTCTGGTAGCCGACGGTGGTGTCAGGGCTCACGACCGTCACCAGGTCGTACGCGTTGTCGATCAGCCCACCTCCTGTTGCCTGCTCGACCCCATCGGCTCCAAGGCTGCTCGGTCGGCAGCCACGGCCGCATCCAGGCCAGCCAGCGCCCGCCTGGCCTCGTCCGTCGGGGCGCCGAGCGTGGCCATCTGGGTAAGGCTGACATCGGCGTGGCGGGTCATCGATCAGCGGCCTTCTTGAGCGCGGGCGCGTGTGGCCGCGCCGGGCGGTCCCTCAGCGCGGAGCCATGCGCAGCGCCCCGTCGAGTCGGATCACCTCACCATTGAGCATCGGGTTGGCCACGATGTGGCCCACCAGCGCCGCGTACTCCGAGGGTCGTCCCAGCCGGTTGGGGTGCGGGACCTGCGCGCCCAGCGACTTGCGGGCCTCCTCGGGCAGACCCGCCAGCATGGGTGTCTCGAACGTGCCAGGGGCGATCGTGCAGACGCGGATCTGCTTGTCGGCCAGATCCCGGGCCAGCGGCAGCGTCATGCCGGCCACGCCGCCCTTGCTCGCCGAGTAGGCCGCTTGACCGATCTGGCCATCGAAGGCCGCCACCGAGGCGGTGTTGACGATGACGCCACGCTCCCCGTCGACGACATCGGCCCGCACCATCAGCTCCGCCGCCAATCGGATGACGTTGAAGGTGCCGATCAGGTTGATGGTCACCACCGTCGTGAACTGCGCCAGCGGCAACGGTCCCTTGCGGCTCAGCACGCGCCCGGGTGTGGCCACGCCGGCGCAGTTGACCACGATGTGCAGCCCGCCGAGCCCGGCGGCGACCTCGACCGCCGATTGCACGTCGCCCTCGTCGGTGACGTCGGTCGGCGCGAACACGACCTGGCTGCCCATGGCCCCGGCGGCCTCCTCACCCCGCGACGACGGCAGGTCGGCGATCACGACCTTGGCGCCGATCCCGCTCAGGGCCTTAGCGGTCGCCAGGCCTAGACCCGACCCACCGCCCGTGATCAACGCGACCTTGCCTGCGACCTCCATGCACCATCTCCTGCTGCGGCCTCCGGTTCGCCGCGGACCAGCCGGGGACTGTAGCCCAGATCCACCGGTGCTTTGCGGCCGCAGGGGCCGGATGGGACCATGGCAGTGATGAGCGACCCACTGCCAGCCTGGACCCCGTCGTCGTGGAACGCGCTCGCCGCCGAGCAGCAGCCGGACTGGCCCGACCCCCAGCAGCTCAAGGCCGCGTTGACCGAGCTGTGCGCCATGCCGCCGCTGGTGTTCGCCGGGGAAAGCCGAGCACTGCAGACGCAGCTGGGTCGTGTCGCTGAGGGCAAGGCGTTCCTGCTCCAGGGCGGCGACTGCGCCGAGACGTTCGCCGCGTTCGGTGCCGACGCGATCCGCGACAAGCTCAAGGTCCTGCTGCAGATGGCGATCGTGCTGACTTACGGCGCGCAGCTGCCGGTGGTCAAGGTCGGCCGGATCGCCGGGCAGTTCGCCAAGCCCCGCTCCGCCGCCGTCGAGCAGGTCGACGGGGTGGGCCTGCCCGTGTGGCGTGGCGACGCGGTCAACCGGCTGGACGCCACCGCCGAGGCCCGCCAGCCCGACCCCAGCCGTCTGCTGCGCGTATACCACCAGTCAGCCGCCACGCTGAACCTGCTACGCGCGTTCACCCGCGGCGGGTTCGCGGACCTGGAGAAGGTCCATGTGTGGAACCAGGAGTTCGTGGCCGCCTCGTCGGAGGGGAAGCGCTACGCCGCGGTCGCCGAGGAGATCGAACGGGCACTGCGGTTTCTGCGCGCCTGCGGCGTGGACGTGACCAACGACCCGACGTTCCACACCGTCGACTTCTGGACGTCGCACGAGGCACTGTTGCTCGGCTACGAGGAAGCGCTCACGCGGCAGGATTCGCTGACTGGCGACTGGTACGACTGCAGCGCGCACATGCTGTGGATCGGTGAGCGCACCCGAAACCCCGACGGCGCGCATGCGCACTTCTTGTCCGGAGTCGGCAACCCGGTGGGGGTCAAGCTCGGGCGCACGGCAACCGCTGACGAGGTGAGCGCCTTGGCCGCCCGGCTCAACCCCGACAACGTGCCGGGCCGTCTGACGTTCATCACACGGATGGGCGCCGCCTCAGCCGGCCGTGTCCTGCCCGAGCTGGTGCGAACCGTGCGCGACCAGGGCCTGGCCGTGGTGTGGTGCTGTGACCCGATGCACGGCAACACTTTCCTGTCCGGCTCGGGCTACAAGACCCGGCGGTTCAGCGACGTGCTCGACGAGCTGCGGACCTTCTTCGGCGTCCACGCCCAGGAGGGCACCGTGCCCGGCGGGGTGCACATCGAGCTGACCGGCGAGGACGTCACCGAGTGCCTCGGCGGCGCGCAGGACATCGCCGACATGGATCTGGCCTACCGCTACGAGACCGCCTGCGATCCCCGCCTCAACAACCAGCAGGCCTTGGAGCTGGCGTTCCAAGTCGCCGAGATGCTGCGCCCCTGAACTTGCCCGGCACCCTGCGCCGCGCGGCTAGTAGCGGCAGGCGCCGGTGGAGTCCGGCTGGTTGCGGGTGATGGCATCGGCGACGTCGCCGCGGACCTGCGCCGCGGTCAGGGCGTAGCCGGTCCCTGGCTCGGCAGCGGCGGCCGCGAACACCACGCCGCCGACCCGGCCGTCACGGGTCACGAACGGCCCGCCGGAGTCGCCACGCTCCACGGCGGCCCGCAGCGTCAGCACGTCGCGGTTGATCAGACCGCGCCCGTAAATGTCACGGCCCATGGCCTGTCCGGTACCGCGCACGGCGGCGGGCTCGGCCACCAGCTCTCGGCGACCGCCGGGGTAGCCAAGGGTCGCGCCCTCGGTGCCTCGTCCGGGAGGCTCGCTGACCCAGTCGATGGCTGGCGCGTCGAGGCCCGCAACGGCCAGTACGGCAAGATCGATGTCGCTGTCGACGTGGACCGCCGTCGCCGGTAGCTCGCCGCCACGGCTGCGGACTCGCAGCTGTTCACTGCCCGCCACCACGTGCGCGTTGGTCACGACGTACCCCGTCTGGGACACGAATCCGCTGCCCGAGGACACACCCCCGCAGCCCAGACCCACGACCTGCACAACGCTGGAGGCACCGGCCGCCTGGGCCGCGGCCATCGCGGCTCGGCTGGGTCGGTTCACCGGTGGAGCGGTCGACCCATCCAGCCCGCTGAAGACCTGGGGGAATCCCTGCTGGTCGAGGTAGCCGCCCACTCGACCGATCAAGTCCGGCGGCGGGGGCAGCTGCCGAGTGACCGCCGTGACGATCTGAGAGCCGCGGATCAGTCTGGCGACGCCGCGCGTGGGTCCTTGGGCCAGCACCGACCCCAGCAGCCACACCGTCAACAGCAGTCCAGCCATCCCAACCGCGATGCCGGCCGTGCGGTCGACGGCCGCGGCACCGGCGCCGTACACCACCGAGCGCAGTCGCAGGCCGATCGCCATGCCGGCGCCCTGACCGACCACCACCGCCAGCAGCAACAACCCGAGGGTGAGCAGCGACAGCGTTGGGCCGGGCTGGGCAACGAAGCTGCTGGCCAGCCGAGGAGCGAGGCCAGCGCCGGCGAACAACCCCACGACCGCACCACCGAAGGCCGCGACCTGCGACAGCGCGCCCCGACGGAATCCCCGCGAGGCGGCCAGCACGAGCGCCAGTAGCAGCGCCAGATCCACGACGTTCACGCCCTCGATGGTAAAGACAGCGCCGCTGGCAAGGGGTGGCCGGCCGGTCGGGCCGCACGAATCGACCCTCGGTGTAGCGTCGCACCGATGATCGGGATCGACGATGTCCGCATGGCCGCCGCCCGCCTGGAGGGCGTCGCCAACCGCACGCCTGTGCTCACCTCGCGCACCCTGGACCGCCTGGTCGGCGCCAGCGTCTACCTCAAGGCCGAGTGCTACCAGCGTGGCGGCGCGTTCAAGTTCCGCGGGGCGTACAACAAGCTGTCCACCCTCGATCCGTCGGCTCTGCGGCGCGGCGTGGTCGCGTACTCGTCGGGCAATCACGCGCAGGCCGTCGCACTGGCGGCCGGGATTCTCGGCACGACGGCCACGATCGTCATGCCGACCGACACCCCGCAGGCCAAGCTGGCGGCCACCCGTGGCTACGGGGCCGAGGTCGTGACCTATGACCGCTACACCGAAAGCCGCGAGGACATCGGGGAGGCGCTGGCCGCCGAGCGCAACGCGACGCTGGTGCCTCCCTACGAGGATCCAATGATCATGGCCGGGCAGGGGACGGTCGCGCTGGAGCTGCTCGACGAGGTCGGCGACCTTGACGTCCTACTGGTCTGCGTGGGCGGCGGTGGGCTGGTCGCCGGCTGCGCGACCGCCGCCAAGGCCATGGTGCCGGGCGTCGAGGTCTACGGGGTCGAGCCCGAGACCGGCGACGATACGCGCCAGTCGCTGGCCGCAGGCAGGCGCATCTCGATCCCTGTGCCTCGTACAATCGCCGACGGCCAGATGGCCTCGACGCCCGGACGCCTGACCTTCCAGGTGAACCGCCGGCTGCTGGATGGGGTGCTGGTGGCTAGCGACGCCGAGATCCTGTCCGCCATGGCCTTCCTTTTCGAGCGCATGAACGTGGTCGCGGAGCCCAGCGGCGCATGCGCGCTGGCGGCGCTGCTCGCCGGCCGCGCCGACGTGGAAGGGCGCCGAGTCGGCGTGACCATCTCTGGCGGCAACGTGTCCGTGCGGCAATGGTGCCGACTCCTGGAAGACGGGGCGGACAACACTGGGCCCGTCGCATGAAGACGGGCGCCGTGCCCCGAGGCGGGGGACGGCAAGATCCCACGAAAATTGTTGCGCCACTGCTGAATGCCCACTAGGGTCCCGGCTGCAAGCGGCTCACGTGCGATGGAGTCGGGGTGAGGGGCGCGTGGGGTGGCTTCGTCTAGAGCGTCGCAGCTGTGGGTTTGGGGGCGGCACCGCCGGCCTCAGCCCGCGGGGAGATGCGCAAGGGGTGGCCATCCCGGCGAGTTCCGTCGCACACCGTAATCAATGACAGGCCGGTAATCCTTGTTCCGACGGGCCGTCTCGCCACGGCAAGGTCTGGTGGCGTGACGACATCCGGCGGTAAGGGGGACAGCGGCCGCGACTACTACAGGAGAAACCTGCATGTTCGATGCACCGTTTGTTGCGAACGCAATAGACAACAGCGCCGAGAACGCCATCGACCGTCGCCGCTTCTTGCGAAGCGCTGCTGTGGCCGGTCTTGGTGTTGCAGGCGCCAGCTACCTTCCGTCGTTGGACGGCGAGGCCGAGGCAGCTCACCGGGGGCCCAGCGACTCCGCCATCCTCAACTTCGCGCTGAACCTGGAGTACTTGGAAGCCGAGTTCTACGTGCGCGCGGTGACCGGCCAGGGACTGGCCGACAGGCTCACGACCGGCCGTGGGCGCCGCGGTGGCGTCAGCGGAGGCCGCAAGGTCAACTTCAAGAGCAAGCTGATCCGCCAGTACGCGCGAGAGATCGCGGAAGACGAGAAGGCGCACGTAGCCTTCCTACGCAAGGCACTCGGCCGTTCTGCCGTCGCCCGTCCCAGGATCGACCTGAATCGCAGCTTTACCGCTGCGGCGCGTGCTGCCGGCCTCATCGGGGGTAACCAGCGCTTCGACGCGTTCGCCAACGAGAACAACTTCCTGCTCTCGGCGTACATCTTCGAAGACGTCGGCGTGACCGCGTACAAGGGTGCGGCCCCGCTCATCGACAACAAGACCTTCCTCGAGGCGGCCGCCGGCCTCCTCGCGGTCGAGGCGTATCACGCGAGCAACATCCGCACCGTGCTACTGTCGAAGGGACTGGCCGCCCCGAGCGTGGCCATCTCGAACGCGCGTGACAGCCTCGACGGGCCCAGCGACCTCGACCAGGGTGTCAGGCGCGGCGGACGCCGCAACCGCCGTGCCAACGTCGTCCCTGCCGACCGTAACGGTCTCGCCTTCAGTCGCACCGCCGGTCAGGTGCTCAACATCTTGTACCTGAACGCCAACCGTACCAGCTCCGGTGGCTTCTTCCCCGGCGGCGTCAACGGCCCGATCAACACCAGCGACCGGTAGCAGCCCGACAGGGCGCAAGGCCGGCTCTAGGGGGCGAAGTGGTGGTGACCTCGGTCA